>NZ_JACCQQ010000012.1:0-176679 GCF_014268345.1 Pseudomonas sp. SWRI18 | reverse complement strand
CACAGACGCGGGATGGAGCAGTCTGGTAGCTCGTCGGGCTCATAACCCGAAGGTCGTCGGTTCAAATCCGGCTCCCGCAACCAAACATCAAGAAAGGCTACTCGAAAGAGTGGCCTTTTTTGTATCCAGTGAAAAAGTTCTTCTGAAACAATGGTATGGCATCTTTCATGAAACCCTGCGGGGTTTGTTGAGTCCATCAACCTGCGAGCTATGCTCAATGTTTTAGCGCTTCCCTCTACGACCAATGGCCGCTGTCGCCGCACCCGGCGATACGCGTTAATATTTGTAATTATTTTGTCCATAGGGATTGGTAACTTGGCTGGATACCTCCATCCTGTCGCGCACAATCCACGAGGTGATTGATGCGCGCCAACTCGTCTGAACCAAAAGACACTGTCACAGCAGAACAACCGATCACACCCACTCGTTTGCGCTGGCTGGATCTGGTGAGCAAGTACCGGCAACCCATCGGGTTGGCCGTGACGTTATTGCTGTTTGCCATTGCCCTGATTGCCTGCCGACACCTGCTGTTGGAACTGGATCTTTACGCGCTGCACGATTCGATCCTGGAAGTGCCCAAGCCCGCCCTGCTTGGTGCCGTAGCCGCGGCGGTCGCCGGTTTCGTCATTCTGTTGGGCTACGAATTTTCGGGCGCGCGCTACGCGGGGGTAAAACTGCCTGCCAAGACCCTGGCACTGGGCGGCTTTACCGCATTTGCCATCGGCAATGCGATCGGCTTGTCGATGCTTTCGGGCGGTTCGGTGCGCTACCGTTTATATGCACGCCATGGCATCGGCGCCTCGGAAGTTGCGCACATGACGGTGTTCGCCAGCCTGGCCCTGGGCTGCGCGTTGCCGCCGCTGGCAGCATTGGCCACCTTGAGCAACTTGCCGGCCGCGTCCACTTACCTGCACTTACCGCAAAGCGTGCTCGGCGGCGTTGCCGGTGCCGTGCTGCTGCTGTCGGCGGCGCTGTGCATCGGCATTTACCGCCGTCGTCTGCCGGAGCAACCTTACCCGGATAACCTGCTGGTAAAAGCCGGCCGCCGCACCCTGCGCCTGCCCGGCCGTCGCCTGACCTTCCTGCAGTTGGTCATCACCGCGCTGGACGTGGCCGCTGCAGCCACCGTGCTTTATCTGCTGCTGCCGGAAGCACCGCCCTTCGGCCCCTTCCTGCTGGTGTACCTGCTGGCCTTGGCCGCCGGCGTGCTCAGCCATGTCCCTGGGGGCGTGGGCGTATTCGAAGCGATCCTGCTGGCGGCCTTCGCCGACAAACTGGGCGCCGCGCCACTGGCCGCCGCCCTGCTGTTGTACCGCATGATCTATGTGGTGCTGCCGCTGTTGATTGCCTGCGTGTTCCTGCTGGTCAACGAAGCGCAGCGTCTGTTCCAGACCCAGCAAAGTCTGCGGGTTGCCTCGGGGCTGGCGGCGCCAGTACTGGCCGTACTGGTTTTTTTGTCCGGCGTGGTCCTGCTGTTCTCTGGCGCCACGCCCGAAATCGACTCTCGCCTGGAAAACATCGGCTTCCTGATTCCCCACCGCCTGATTGATGCGTCACACTTTGGCGCCAGCCTGATCGGCGTGCTGTGCCTGTTGCTGGCCCAGGGTTTGCGTCGACGCCTGTCGGCCGCCTGGATGCTGACCATGGTGCTGCTGCTGGTGGGCGCCCTGCTCTCGCTGCTCAAGGGTTTCGACTGGGAAGAAGCCAGCCTGATGACCATGACCGCGATCCTGCTGGCGATCTTCCGGCGCTCGTTCTACCGCGCCAGCCGCCTCACCGAACTGCCCTTCTCGCCGCTGTACCTGGTGGCCAGCGTGTGCGTGCTGGGTGCGTCGATCTGGCTGCTGCTGTTCGCCTATCAGGACGTACCTTACAGCCATCAGCTGTGGTGGCAGTTCACCCTGGACGCCAATGCCCCACGCGGCCTGCGCTCGCTGCTGGGCGCCGCCGTGCTGCTGGTAATCGTGTCGCTGACCTGGCTGCTGCGCACCGCGCGTCCGGTGATCCACTTGCCGACACCCGATGAGCTGGAGCGCGCCAGCAAGATCCTGATGGCCTCCTCCCAGCCCGACGGCGGCCTGGCGCTGACCGGCGACAAAGCGCTGCTGTTTCACCCCAATGATGAAGCTTTCCTCATGTACGCCCGTCGCGGGCGCAGCCTGGTAGCCTTGTACGACCCGATCGGCCCGACCCAGCCACGGGCCGAGATGATCTGGCAATTTCGCGACCTGTGCGACATCCACCACGCGCGCCCGGTGTTCTATCAGGTGCGCGCGGAGAACCTGCCGTACTACATGGACATCGGCCTCACCGCGATCAAGCTGGGCGAAGAAGCACGCGTCGACCTGAAACGCTTTGACCTAGAAGCCAAGGGCAAAGAGATGAAGGACCTGCGCTACACTTGGAACCGTGGTACTCGCGATGGCCTGTCCCTGGAAATCCATGAGCCGGGCACGGCGCCGATGGACGAGCTCAAGGTGATCTCCGATGCCTGGCTGACCGGCAAGAACGTGCGGGAAAAAGGCTTTTCCCTGGGGCGGTTCAGCGACGACTACCTCAAGCATTTTCGCATTGCGATCATCCGCTTCGAAGGACGCCCAGTGGCCTTCGCCAACTTGCTCGAGACCTATAACCACGACCTGGCCAGCCTCGACCTGATGCGTGCCCATCCGGACGCGCCCAAGCTGACCATGGAATTCATGATGGTCGGCCTGATTCAACATTATAAGAGTCACGGCTACGCCCGTTTCAGCCTCGGCATGGTGCCGTTGTCGGGCCTGCAACCGCGACGCGGCGCCCCGCTGACCCAACGCCTGGGCTCGATGGTGTTCCGCCGTGGCGAGCAACTGTATAACTTCCAAGGTTTGCGCCGCTTCAAAGATAAGTTCCAGCCCGACTGGGAACCCCGTTACATGGCCGTGCCCGCAGGACTTGACCCGCTGGTGGCACTGGCCGATACCGCCGCCCTGATCGCGGGCGGCTTGACTGGATTGGTGAAACGCTGATGATTCGACGTTCCTGGCGGTATGTGTTGGCCCTGATAGTGCTGCTCGCCCTGATCGCGGGTGGCGGCTTCTGGTACTGGAACCGCCCTGCCCCGCAGCCGGCCCTGGAGCAACTGCCCCAGGCCGACGGCTCGGTCATGACCCGTGTGACCCCCAACGGCACGCCCAAAGCCCGCGTGGCCGTGGCCGTGATGGCCGATGAACGCCTGACCGACAGCCAACTGATCGCCTTGAGCCAAGGCGGCAAGGCGCAGATTGTCCAAGTGATCCTGCCCAAGGACGATTGCAAGCTGCAGGAACAGGCGCTGCAAAGCGCGCTGGGCCAATTGAAAGGCCCCGCGACCCTGGTCAGCGGCATCGGCCCTGGCGCCGCGCTCGCCTGGCGCTGGCTCGCCAGCCAGAATGACGACAAGGCCAATGCCATCTCCGTCGGCTTCGCGTTGGTGCAGGAAGGTTGCAAGGACCCCCTGCCGAAAACCGCCGCACACGGCAATTGGCTGGTGGCCTGGAACGACAACCCTGACGATGAAAGCGCCAGTTTCGTACGCGACACACCACGCGCCACCACCAGCATCAGCGACTACGACATTCATTACCCGCAAGTGCTGAACAACGAGCTGCGCAAGCAACTGGTGGGTTCGGACAACGGCGGCCTGGCGATTCCGGTGGTTGAAGTACCGGCCGGCCAAGCCAACGACACCGTCACCCTGTTCCTTTCCGGTGATGGCGGCTGGCGTGACCTGGACCGCGACGTGGCCGCAGAAATGTCGAAGATCGGCTACCCAGTGGTGGGCATCGACACGCTACGCTATTACTGGCAGCACAAGACGCCGGAACAAAGCGCCAAGGACCTTACCGAGCTGATGCAGCACTACCGGCAGAAATGGGGCACCAAGCGCTTCGTGCTGACCGGTTACTCGTTCGGTGCCGATGTATTGCCGGCCATTTACAACCGCCTGCCGGCAAACGAGCAGCAACGCGTGGACGCAATCATCCTGCTGGCGTTCGCGCGCACTGGCAGCTTTGAAATCGAAGTGGAAGGCTGGCTGGGTAACGCCGGTAAAGAAGCCGCCACGGGCCCGGAAATGGCCAAGCTGCCGGCTGACAAAGTGGTGTGTATCTACGGCGCCGAAGAAGTCGACGAGAGCGGCTGCACGGACAAGACGGCGGTGGGCGAAGCGTTGAAGTTGCCAGGTGGGCATCACTTTGACGAGAACTACCCGGCGCTGGCCAAGCGCTTGGTGGATATCATCGTGAAGCATCAGGCCAAGGATAAAGCCGAGTAATCCCAGGCAAGGCGCAAACCAACTGTGGGAGCGGGCTTGCTCGCGAAAGCTGTAGATCAGTCACATCATCTGTGACTGATACATCGCTTTCGCGAGCAAGCCCGCTCCCACATTGGTTTTGCGGTGTTGATAAGGGCTAGCGCGGTTCGATGTGGGCAATCATCAGCTGCACGGTTTCATTGCCGCGAAACTCGTTCACATCCAGCTTGTAGGCCAACTCCACCCAACGCACCGTCGGGTTGGGCCAGACCTCACGGTCCACCCCAAACGCAATGCCATCGAGTTTCACCGACCCGCATTCGCTCCTGAGCACCACTTTCAGGTGCCGCTCACCCACTACGCGCTGCTCTACCAACTGGAACACGCCGTGAAACAATGGCTCGGGAAAGTGCTGCCCCCACGGGCCGGCGTGGCGCAATGCACGGGCCAGCTCCAGGTGAAACTCTTCCACCGCCAGGGTGCCGTCGGTCAGCAGCCGCCCGGTGAGGTCCTCTTCGCACAGTTGCCGACGCACCTCGGCATCGAAGGCCTCGGCAAACAAGGGGAAGTTCTCTTCACGCAGTGTCAGCCCCGCCGCCATGGCGTGGCCGCCGTATTTGGCGATCAGGTCGGGATGCTGGCTGGCCACCACTGCCAGGGCGTCACGGATGTGAAAACCCTGCACAGAGCGCCCCGAGCCCTTGAGCAGGCCATCGCCGGCGTCGGCAAAGGCGATGGTCGGGCGGAAATAGCGCTCTTTCATGCGTGACGCCAGAATGCCGATCACGCCCTGGTGCCATTCCGGGTCGAACAGGCAGAGCCCGTAGGGCATCGACTCCACCGGCAAGTCCTTGAGCTGGGCCAGGGCTTCGCGCTGCATGCCCTGCTCGATGGATTTGCGGTCCTGGTTCATGCCGTCCAACTGCGCAGCCATTTCCCTTGCGGCGGCGACGTCGGTGGTGAGCAGGCATTCAATCCCCAGGCTCATGTCATCCAGGCGACCGGCGGCGTTCAGGCGCGGCCCGAGGATAAAGCCCAGGTCGGTAGAGGTGATGCGTGCAGCGTCGCGCTTGGCCACTTCCAGGATCGCCTTGATGCCCGGCCGCGCACGTCCGGCCCGGATGCGTTCCAGGCCCTGATGCACCAGGATGCGGTTGTTGGCGTCCAATGGCACCACGTCGGCAACGCTGCCCAGGGCGACCAGGTCGAGCAGTTCGCCGATGTTCGGCTGGGGGGTATTCGCGTACCAGCCCAAGCTGCGCAGGCGCGCGCGCAAGGCCATCAGTACGTAGAAGATCACGCCGACGCCGGCCAGGGCCTTGCTCGGAAACTCGCAGCCCGGCTGGTTCGGGTTGACGATCGCATCGGCCGCCGGCAATTCATCGCCGGGCAAATGGTGGTCGGTCACCAATACCTGCAGTCCCGCCGCTTTCGCCGCCGCCACGCCTTCGACGCTGGAAATGCCGTTGTCCACGGTAATCAACAACTGCGGCTCACGCTGCAGGGCCACGGCGACGATCTCCGGGGTCAGGCCGTAGCCGTACTCGAAGCGATTGGGTACCAGATAGTCGACATGGGCCGCGCCGAGCAGGCGCAGGCCCAAGGTGCCCACGGTGCTGGCGGTAGCACCGTCGGCATCGAAGTCGCCGACGATGAGGATGCGCTGGCGCTGCTCCAGTGCCGTTACGAGCAGGTCCACCGCCGCGTCGATTCCCTTGAGCTGCTGATAGGGAATCAACCGCGCCAGGCTTTTATCCAGCTCAGCCTCGGATTGCACGCCGCGCGCGGCATAAAGACGGGTCAACAGCGGTGGCAATTCACCAAGAAACGGCAGGACAGCGGGCAACGGGCGGGGATCGATACGCATGGGGTAACGGAAACTTCTCTACTGATACAACGGTTAAACAACAATCCTGCAGACGGTACAGACCTGATGTGGGAGCTGGCTTGCCTGCGATGCGGACGGCTCGGTGAACCAGCTACGCCGCGGCGATACAATCGCGGGCAAGCCCGCTCCCACACAAGCCGCTTCCCACATTTTTAATCGCGTCCGCCGACCAGCCACTGCAATTGCACTTCATGCTGACCACGGTCGTCGGTCACGAAGATCGTGCCTTCGCTGATCATCACATCCCACTTGATCACGCGGGGCATGTCTTTGGCCAGAACCTCCAGGATTTCCTGCGGCACTGCAGCGATGTGCACGTTCTTCAGGTTATTCGCCACCGGCACCACCTTGCCTTCCCAGACACGCAGGCTGCCGTAGGCCAGCAGGCTGGTGCGTTCGGTGCGGCGCGAGCACCAGGTCAAGCGATCGGCATCGGGCTGGCCCACTTCGATCCAGTGCAACACGCGATCATCCAGGCTTTTTTCCCACAAGGCCGGTTCGTCGACATCTGACAGGCCACGACCGAACGACAACTGCTCGTTGTACCAGAGGGCGTAGGCCAGCAGACGCACGGTCATGCGCTCTTCGGTTTCCGACGGGTGGCGGGCGATGGTCTGTTTGACGCTCTCGTACACCGAACGATCAAGGTCGGTGAGGTTGAGTTCGAATTTGTAGGTCGTGGACGGCTGGGCCATGAACGGGCTTCTAAAGACAGGGAAAGGCGGCCAGTCTAACCGATGGCGAGGCGATTCAACGAATCCTGCGCCGCATCAGGCTTATCCCTGAACGGCCCGCCTATGTTAAAAGGCATCACACCACCGCCCCGCGCAGACAAGGATCCCCATGTCGTTTAATGCCAAACCGCTTGCCGGCCTGAAAGTCATCGAACTCGGCACCCTGATCGCCGGCCCGTTCGCCTCACGGATCTGCGCCGAATTTGGCGCGGAGGTCATCAAGGTCGAATCGCCGGACGGCGGCGACCCACTGCGCAAATGGCGCAAGCTGTACGAGGGCACTTCGCTGTGGTGGTTTGTGCAGGCGCGCAACAAGCAGTCGTTGACGCTGAACCTCAAGCACCCCGACGGCCTGGCCATCCTCAAGCAGTTGCTGGCGGACGCCGACATCCTGATCGAAAATTTCCGCCCCGGCGTGCTGGAAAAGCTCGGACTGGGCTGGGAAACCCTGCATGCGCTCAACCCAAAACTGGTGATGGTGCGCCTCTCCGGCTTCGGGCAGACCGGGCCGATGAAGGACCAGCCAGGGTTCGGCGCGGTGGGTGAATCCATGGGAGGCCTGCGCTACATCACCGGCTTCGAAGACCGCCCGCCGGTGCGCACCGGCATTTCCATCGGCGACTCGATCGCGGCGCTGTGGGCCGTGATCGGCGCATTGATGGCGCTGCGTCATCGCGAAGTCAACGGCGGCCTGGGCCAGGTCGTGGATGTGGCGCTGTACGAAGCCATCTTTGCCATGATGGAAAGCATGATCCCGGAGTTTGACGTGTTCGGCTTTATCCGCGAGCGCACCGGCAACATCATGCCGGGTATCACGCCTTCCTCGATCCACACCAGCGCCGATGGCAAGCATGTGCAGATCGGCGCCAACGGCGATGCGATCTTCAAGCGCTTCATGACAGCCATTGGCCGCGAAGACCTGGCCAACGACCCCGTGCTTGCCAGCAATGACGGGCGCGACAGTCGCCGTGATGAGCTGTACGGCGTGATTGATCGCTGGGTCAACTCACACACATTGGACCAAGTGATAGAGGCCTTGAACAAGGCCCAAGTGCCTGCCAGCCGGATCTACAGCGCCGAAGACATGCTGGGCGACCCGCAGTTTCTCGCCCGGGAAATGTTCCTCAAGGCCCAGCTTCCCGGCGGCAAGGAATTCAAGATGCCCGGCATCGTCCCCAAGCTGTCGGACACGCCCGGCAGTTGCGAATGGGTCGGGCCGCAACTGGGCGAGCACAACAGCCTGGTGCTCGGTAAATTGGGGTACGACGCCGCAGCCATCACGCGGCTGCGCGAACAAGGCGCCATCTGACGCCAGGGCATGTGAGAAAACCCGGGCAAAAAGAAACCCCGAAGCGTGGGGAGACACTTCGGGGTTAAACGTGGCCTTACAATGACCAGTACAACAAGCCACAAGCACCGGAGCACAATGCTTGCTCTTGCTGTTACAACCTCTGACCGGCCACGTTATGGGAAGTTTCCACGCTTAAACAATTCTTCATGCGGCGACAGCACCGCGGGTCTGGGCGGCGCTACGCATAGCCGCGATGACCGAGGGTTCCAAGCGCCCTTCGGCAATTTTGATATCGCGCAACAGGCAGTCGACCACGTCTACCAGCATGCGCTTGTCCATCAGTTGCGCACGGTCGACTTCACGTTCGACCACGATAGCGCCGGCAGGATTCTTCACGGTCACCAGGCACTCGTCCTGCACACCAGAGGTGGTCAGCGTAACCTGATAAGGGCTCAGTGCTTCTTCGAGCAATAGGCTGATACTTTCCATCTCGATCACCACTCAATAGTTCGGGAACAATCGTTTCAACGGGTGCTGCATCTATCCTAAGTGACTGGTTGTGACGTAGGAAAGTTCGCTTTTTCGTCTTTCAAGGGTTGTCGGGGGATGACGTATCCAGCATGCGCTTGCAACATGACAGGCAAAAAACGGCGGCACATAACTGCTTACGCAATGGGCTGCTGTTTTTGGGTTCCCGGGCGCGCAGGCCGGGGGTGAATCCTATACTCGGTGAGCGCTGATCACTCTGCCGTGCGGGCAAGAGCGCATGTCAAAAGGCCCTTATTGCGAAGGATGAAGACGATGTTGGAACACGACAAAGAGCAGGCCGCGCTAGAAAAGATTCATGCTGACATTTCACGTATCTATGCCGAGCAACGCAAACTCAACGCCGAAGCTCACAAGATAACCCGTGAGAATTTCTGGTACCCCCTGGGAGTCGTGATGGCGATGTTTACTATTTTCAGCAGCGTACTGGCCCTCGTACTGAAAATACTCGCATAGACAGTCGCGCCAACCGGGCCTGCCACAAACAAAAAACGCCGCTGACCCAAGGAAGGGAAAGCGGCGTTCTTGTCGACGCGGCCTGCCTTACAGCGGTTTGCCCCGGTTGCCATGCTGGCTCACAAACGCCTGCACAGCCTTCAGGTCATTGGCCAGCACCGTGCAGCGCTCTTCACGCTCGAACAGGTCCGCCAGGTGCTTGGGTAGCTCCAGCGCCTTGCCAACGCCCGCCTTCTGCACCGCTTCCGGGAATTTCACCGGGTGCGCAGTGCCCAGGATCACCATCGGGATATCCAGGCTGCGACGGCATTCGCGGGCAGCCTTCACGCCGATAGCGGTGTGCGGGTCGAGCAGCTCGCCGGTCTGGGCGTAAACTTGCGCGATGGTTTCGCAGGTCTGCGCATCGTCCACGGCCAGGGAATCGAACAGCTTGCGGGTTTCGGTCCAGCGCTCTTGCTCAACGCTGAAACCGCCGCCGCGCTTGAAGGTGTTCATCAACTCGGCAATGGCCGCGCCGTTACGACCGTGCATATCGAACAACAGGCGTTCGAAGTTCGACGAGACCATGATGTCCATGGACGGCGACAGCGTGGCGTGCAGGGTTTCCTTGACGTAGCCGTTGCCGCTCATGAAGCGGTGCAGGATGTCATTGCGGTTGGTGGCCACGATCAACTGGTTGATCGGCAGGCCCATGTTGCGCGCCAGGTAGCCGGCGAAAATGTCGCCGAAGTTGCCGGTCGGCACCGAGAACGACACCGAACGCGCCGGGCCGCCCAACTGCAGCGATGCGTGGAAGTAGTAGACGATCTGGGCCATGATCCGCGCCCAGTTGATCGAGTTCACCGCCACCAGGCGCGTGCCTTTGAGGAAGCTCTGGTCGGCGAAGCTGTTCTTGACCATTTCCTGGCAGTCATCGAAGTTGCCTTCGATGGCAATGTTGTGGATGTTCTCACCGAAGATGCTGGTCATCTGGCGACGCTGCACTTCGGACACACGCTGGTGCGGGTGCAGGATGAAGATGTCGACGTTTTCGCAGTGCTTGCAGCCTTCAATGGCGGCCGATCCGGTATCACCGGACGTAGCGCCCATGATCACCACGCGCTCGCCGCGCTTTTCCAACACGTAGTCGAGCAGGCGACCGAGCAGTTGCAGGGCGAAATCCTTGAACGCCAGCGTCGGGCCGTGGAACAGTTCCAGCACCCACTCGTTGCCGTTCAGTTGGCGCAGGGGGGCGATGGCGCTGTGGGAAAACACGCCGTACGTTTCTTCGAGGATCTTCTTGAAATCCGCATCCGGAATGCTGCCGGTGACGAACGGGCGCATCACCCGGAACGCCAACTCGTGGTACGGCAGGCCGGCCCAGGAGGCGATTTCTTCCTGGGTGAAGCGTGGCAGGTTTTCCGGCACGTACAGGCCGCCGTCGGTAGCGAGGCCTGTGAGCAAGACGTCTTCGAAATTCAGGGCCGGTGCCTGGCCGCGGGTGCTGATATAACGCATGACTGGTTCCTCTAAACATTCCAGAACAGGGGCCGCCGAACGCACGGGGCCCCTTGGACAAATCGGTTAGTTCAAGTGTTCGACGCGAATCCGCACCACCGGGCCCACCACGCCCTGCAGGGCTTCCAAGGCAGCGATGGCATCGTTGATGTGCTGCTCGAGCACGCGGTGGGTCAGCAGGATCATCGGCACCTGGCCGTTTTGCTCCTCGACTTCCTTCTGCATGATCGATTCGATGTTGATCCCGCGCTCCGACAAGATGCTGGCCACCTGGGCCAACACGCCCGGATGATCCTGGGCCTGGATGCGCAGGTAGTAGGCGCTTTCGCAGGCTTCGATCGGCAGGATCGGGTGGGCCGACAGCGAATCCGGCTGGAAGGCCAGGTGCGGTACGCGGTTTTCCGGGTCGCTGGTCATGGCGCGCACCACGTCCACCAGGTCGGCGATCACTGACGAAGCGGTCGGCTCCATGCCGGCGCCGGCGCCGTAGAACAAGGTCGAACCGGCGGCGTCGCCATTGACCATCACCGCGTTCATCACGCCATTGACGTTGGCGATCAGGCGGTCGGCCGGAATCAGCGTCGGGTGCACGCGCAGCTCGATGCCCGCTGGCGTGCTGCGTGCGACGCCCAGGTGCTTGATGCGGTAGCCCAGGGCTTCGGCGTAGTTCACGTCGGCGGTGGTCAGCTTGGTGATACCTTCGGTGTAGGCCTTGTCGAACTGCAGCGGGATACCAAAGGCGATGGACGCCAGGATGGTCAGCTTGTGGGCCGCGTCGATGCCTTCCACGTCAAAGGTCGGGTCGGCTTCGGCGTAGCCCAGGGCCTGGGCTTCGGCCAGCACGTCTTCGAAGGTACGGCCCTTCTCGCGCATTTCGGTAAGGATGAAGTTACCCGTGCCGTTGATGATGCCGGCGACCCAGTTGATACGGTTGGCGGACAGGCCTTCACGGATCGCCTTGATCACCGGGATGCCACCGGCCACCGCCGCTTCGAACGCGACGATCACACCCTTCTCGCGCGCCTTGGCGAAGATCTCGTTGCCGTGCACGGCGATCAACGCCTTGTTGGCGGTAACCACGTGCTTGCCGTTGTCGATGGCCTTGAGCACCAGCTCGCGGGCCACGGTGTAGCCGCCCACCAGCTCGATGACGATGTCGATCTCAGGGTTGGTGGCCACGGCGAAGACATCGTTGGTAATCGCGATACCGGTCGTTTCGAACTGAGGCTTTGGCGAACGCGTGGCAATTTGCGCCACTTCAATCCCACGGCCTGCGCGGCGGGAAATTTCCTCAGCGTTACGCTGAAGTACGTTGAGGGTACCGCCACCGACGGTCCCTAACCCACAGATGCCTACTTTGACCGGTTTCACTGAAAACTCCCCATGAAACGGCCGACGCTAGGTCGGCCGTGGAAAACAGCCGCACAACCGCGGCTTTCAATTAACGGCCCGTCGACTTGTCCACGGGCCATGATCGTCAAAGGTTCGACGATGCTGGTTTATTTGGCACTGAGCGCCAGTTTGGCAACTTGTGGTGCCGGCTGGTAGCCCGGAATGACCTGGCCGTCCGCCAAAACGATGGCCGGTGTGCCGTTCACGCCGATGGACTGGCCCAGGGCGAACTGCCGGGACACCGGGTTATCGCATTTGGCCGCCTTGATTTCCTTGCCATCGACCATCTTGTCCATGGCCGCTTTCTTGTCGGCCGAACACCACACGGCTTGCAGTTGCTCGTCACCCGGCGAACCCAGGCCCTGGCGCGGGAACGCGACGTAGCGCACTTCCACGCCCAGCTTGTTCAGCGCAGGCACTTCGGCGTGCAGCTTGTGGCAGTACGGGCAGGTGGTGTCGGTGAACACGGTGATGTGGGTCTTGGTCTCGCCAATGGCCGGGTAAACCACGGTTTCAGCCACGGGGATGCCGTTGATCAGCTTCGACACGCCCAGGCGCTCGGCTTTCTCGGTCAGGTTGACCGGCTTGCCGTCCTTCAACTGGAACAGGTAGCCCTGGACGATGTACTGGCCGTCGGCACTGGCGTACAGCACGCGGCTGCCCTTGAGCTTGACTTCATACAAGCCGGCCATCGGGCTGGCGCTGATGCTTTCGATTGGCGTATCGAGTTGCAGGTTGGCCAGGCTCTTGCGGATGGTCTGCTCGGCAGCGTCATCGGCGACAACAAAAGTGGACACCAACGCAATGGCTGCGGCGGCGATAATCTGGGTCAAGCGCATGGGAACTCCTGAAGGCAGATGCTGGGACGGGTACAGAAACGCCGATTGAAAACTCGGGGGTGGACCGTCGCCTTTGCTAACCGGCAAAGCCTACCACAGTTGGGCCGCGGGGCAGCCGGTGGCTGGATAAATTGGCGGCTTTCAACCGCGTGGGTGGTGCTTGGCGTGCATTTCCTGCAAGCGCGCGCGCGCCACATGGGTGTAGATCTGGGTTGTGGATAAGTCGCTGTGGCCGAGCAGCATTTGCACCACGCGCAAATCCGCGCCGTGGTTGAGCAAATGGGTGGCGAAGGCATGGCGCAACGTGTGGGGCGATAATGCCTTGCCGATCCCGGCGACCTTGGCTTGGTGCTTGATGCGGTGCCAGAACGTCTGCCGTGTCATCTGCTCCCCGCGCTGACTGGGGAACAGCACATCGCTGGGGCGCCCCCCAAGCAGCTCATGGCGTGCATCACGCATATAGCGTTCGACCCACACAATCGCCTCCTCGCCCATCGGCACCAGCCGCTCCTTGCTGCCCTTGCCCATCACCCGCAACACGCCTTGGCGCAGGTTGACTTGTTCCAGGGTCAGGCTGATCAGCTCCGTGACCCGCAGGCCGCAGGCGTACAGGACCTCCAGCATGGCGCGGTCGCGCTGGCCGATGGGTTCACTGAGGTCGGGCGCTGCGAGCAAGGCCTCCACGTCACTTTCTGACAAAGACTTGGGAAGAGGCCTACCTAACTGTGGCATGTCGATTTGTAGAGTCGGGTCGACCGCTATCAGCTTTTCACGCAGCAGATAGCGATAAAAGCCACGCACCCCGGAGAGAAATCTCGCAGTTGAACGTGGCTTGTAGTTTTGCTCAAGGCGCCAGGCCAGGTGATCGAGGATCAACTCACGGCCGGCATTGATCAGCTCGAGGTTTTTCTCCTGCAGCCAACCGTTGAACAGGGCCAGGTCACTGCGATAAGCCTGGCGGGTGTTGTCCGACAGGCCCTTTTCCAGCCAGAGGGCATCCAGGAAACGGTCAATCAGAGGGTGGTCAATCGCGGGCATGGGCAGTTCGAATTCGCCGAATAAAAGAAGCAGCTTAATTAAGAAAGCTGGGCTGGAGCACGGTGTTTTTTCAAACGTGTCTTTCGCCGCGCAGCGATGGAACCGCATCGAGACTTCCTACGACATAGTAACAGCCAATTACAAGACTCCCCCTTCAATGACGGCCAATCTCTAGGACCTCGGAGACCTTATGTACATTAACAACCAGCTCAAAACCGCACCCGCGCCCCATCTATCGACTGATAATCCCTACGCGAACTACAGCGACAGCGCACTCATAAAACACCTGGAGAACAACTTCGAACGCTTTGCTGACCCGAGGAACCGCCATCAATTTGTTACGAGGCATTCTCTTACAGAGGTCGCGCAGCGTGACAAGGACAGCCCAGGCTATAACAAACAAGACGCTGATTTCGCGAAAACACTGTTGAGCAAAGAGGAATTGCTGACCGTTATCACCGACCATAAACGCCCGGCCAAGCATGCCGATGGTGTGTTCATCGGCCACTCGGATACCGTGATCTTCAACGCGTACAACGACAAGAGGCAGTCACAACAAAAGCCTTCACATTAAAATGACCGAGTGTTGAAATACAGCCTCGGTCACGTGGGGAATGGATAAATTTCAGGCACAAAAAAGCAGCCCGCAGGCTGCTTTTTTCTGCATCGGGAAGCTGGACTTAAGCCAGTTTTTCCTTGATGCGAGCTGCTTTACCGGACAGGTCACGCAGGTAGTACAGCTTGGCTTTGCGTACGTCACCGCGACGTTTCACAGCCATGCTGTCGATCTGCGGGCTGTAGGTCTGGAAAGTACGCTCTACGCCAACACCGTTGGAGATTTTACGAACAGTGAAAGCACTGTTCACACCACGGTTACGCTTGGCGATTACCACGCCTTCGAACGCTTGCAGACGCGAACGGTCGCCTTCCTTCACTTTCACCTGAACGACAATGGTGTCGCCCGGGGCAAAGGTAGGGATCTCTTTGGTCATCTGCTCTGCTTCGAGTGCAAGGATGATTTTGTTAGTCATGCTGTGCTCCTAAGGTAAGTCAATGGACCTACCATCGATACGTTGTTAACTATCGTCCCGCGCGAGGATGTATTCCTCGAGCAGCTTCTTCTCTTCTCCAGAAAGCGAGCGGCTTTCCAGAAGATCGGCGCGTCGTTCATAGGTCCGACCAAGGGACTGCTGTAAACGCCAACGCCGGATGTGTGCGTGATTGCCACTTAGCAATACGTCGGGAACACGCTGATCCGCATACACCTCCGGTCGGGTGTAGTGCGGGCAATCCAGCAAACCATCCGTGAAGGAATCTTCCTCCGCGGAGTCCGCATGCCCTAAAGCTCCAGGCAGCAGTCGTGTAACCGCATCTATCAGGACCATTGCCGGCAGCTCGCCGCCAGACAATACATAGTCCCCAATCGACCACTCTTCATCGACATGAGCCTCAATAAAGCGCTCGTCAATGCCTTCATAGCGACCGGCAATCAGGATCAGTGCATCCTCATTCGCCAGTTCGCGGACCCCAGCCTGTTTCAGCTGGCGGCCTTGAGGGGACAGGTAAATCACCTTCGCCTTCTCCCCGGCGGCGGCCTTGGCCTGGGCCAACGCGTCTTCCAGGGGCTTGATCTTCATCACCATGCCCGGGCCACCGCCAAATGGGCGATCGTCCACAGTGTGATGTCGATCCGTCGTGTAGTCTCGCGGGTTCCAACAGGTGAGCTGCAACAGCCCCTGTTTCACCGCCCGACTGGTGATGCCGTACTCGCTGATGGCGGAAAACATCTCGGGAAACAAACTGATCACTTCAATGCGCAAATTAGCCACGCTTAGAAGTCCGCGTCCCATTCCACCTTCATCTCGCCCGCTTCCAGGTCAACAGCCAACACGCATTGCTTCGTATAAGGCAACAGGCGTTCGCGATCATCCAGGCTGCCAGCGCAAGGCTTGACCACCATTACATCATTGGCGCCGGTTTCCAGAAGATGATCGATTTTCCCGAACAGTTGCCCGAGTTGATCGATGACCTTCAGACCTTCCAGCTGGTACCAGTAGTACTCGCCGTCGGTCAATTCAGGGAACAGGTTGCGCGGCACGCAGATCTCATAACCAGCCAGAAGACGCGCTTCTTCACGATCATCGAGACCCTTGAGCTTTGCGACCAGGAACTTGTCGCTCCCGCGTCCACTGACCAGCTCGACCTGTTTCACACTACCCTCGCGCTTGAGCGTCCAGGTTTTGTACTGCAACAGGTTTTCAGTCGGATCAGTAAAGGAATACACCTTCACTTCGCCGCGAACGCCATGAACAGAGTAAATCTTGCCGATAACGATCAAATCATCAGCAACAGTTGGCGTCGCGTTCATATTGCTCAGGCTGCGGCCTTAGCCGAGTCCTTCAACAACTTTGCAACGCGCTCGGATGGCTGTGCACCCACGCTCAGCCAGTAGGCTACGCGCTCTTGGTTCACGGACAGACGAACTTCTTGACCACGAGCAACAGGGTTGAAGAAACCAACCTGTTCCTTGTGCGAACCGTCGCGCGGGTTGCGGCTGTCGGTTACGGTCAAGTGGTAAAACGGGCGCTTTTTGGAGCCGCCAAGGGCAAGACGGATTGTTAGCATGTGAACATCGTTCCTGTAGTCGGTGCTGCAAATCTAAATGCACAGCGGGCATAGGTGCCCGAAAGGCCGCATATTCTAAGGAATATCCGGACTTTTGCAAATGTCTTTTTCCGGCGCCTATCGGCGTGCGGTTCAGATCTGCTATAGAGCCGTCGGTTAAAACGGCAGGTCAGCCCCCGCCAACGGCGGGTTTGCTGGAGATCCCACATCCCTGTGGGTCGGAGCGCAAGCCGGGCTTGCGCTCGAATACTTTACATTTTCGGCATGCCGCCGCCGGGCAACATACCGCCCATGCCGCGCATCATCTTGACCATTCCGCCTTTTGTGGAGAATTTCTTCATCATCTTCTGCATCTGCTTGTGCTGCTTGATCAAGCGTCCGATGTCCTGCACCTGGGTGCCGGAGCCCATGGCGATCCGGCGTTTGCGCGAACCGCTGATCAGCTCAGGGTCGCGGCGCTCGGCCGGGGTCATGGAGTTGATGATGGCTTCCATCTGCTTGAACTGCTTCTCTGCCGCACCCTGGGCGTTGCCCATTTGCGCCAGGTTCACACCGCCGATGTTGGGCAGCTTGTCCATCAGGCCGCCAAGACCGCCCATGTTCTTCATCTGTTGCAGCTGGTCACGGAAGTCTTCGAGGTCGAAGCCCTTACCCTTCTTCAGCTTCTTGGCCAGCTTGTCGGCCTTGTCCTTGTCGAGCGTCGCTTCGGCCTGTTCGATCAGGCTGAGCACGTCGCCCATGCCGAGGATGCGCGAGGCGATACGTTCCGGGTGGAACGGCTCGAGCGCTTCGCTCTTCTCGCCCATGCCGATGAACTTGATCGGCTTGCCGGTGATGGCGCGTACCGACAGCGCCGCACCGCCACGGGCGTCGCCGTCGACCTTGGTGAGGATCACGCCGGTCAGCGGCAGTGCATCACCGAAGGCCTTGGCGGTGTTGGCCGCATCCTGGCCGGTCATGGCGTCGACCACGAACAGCGTCTCGACCGGGTTGATCGCGGCATGCAGCGCCTTGATCTCGCCCATCATCTCTTCATCGATGTGCAGGCGACCGGCGGTATCGACGATGACCACGTCGATGAACTTGAGCTTGGCTTCTTTAATCGCCGCGGTGGCGATGTCGACCGGCTTCTGGCTCAGGTCGGACGGGAAGAAAGTCACGCCCACTTCGTTGGCAAGCATTTCCAGCTGCTTGATGGCCGCCGGGCGATAAACGTCGGCCGACACCACCATCACCGACTTCTTCTTGCGCTCTTTAAGGAAGCGCGCCAGCTTGCCGGCGGTGGTGGTCTTACCCGCGCCTTGCAGACCAGCCATCAATACGACGGCCGGTGGCACGGCGCTGAGGTTCAGATCTTCGTTGGCCGCGCCCATCAGGCTTTCGAGTTCGGCCTGGACGATCTTCACGAAGGCCTGGCCCGGTGTCAGGCTGCGGGACACTTCGGTGCCCACCGCGCGCTCTTTGACCGAGTTGACGAAGTCCTTCACCACCGGCAAGGCCACGTCGGCTTCCAGCAACGCCATGCGCACTTCACGCAGGGTGTCTTTAATATTGTCCTCGGTCAGCTTGGCCTTGCCGGTTACGTGGCGCAGCGTCTGCGAGAGACGGTCAGTCAGGTTTTCAAACATGCGCGATCCTTTCAGGCCCTATTCATCGAAATGCATGGTCATCGAAATGCAGTGATAGACCGAGGTAATGGCGGCCCAGGCTGTGGTAAATCGCTATTAAACACAGCGCTCGGCGAGCCTGCGGCGTGGGCAGGTCGCGGATTATAGCGAAGACTGCGCCCATGCACACCCGCTGTCTGGCCCGGGAGTCTTTCGTGCACGGCCCGGGTATGCCAAACTCAGCGCCTTTCGGGCTTGCCTATCAGGATTTATGCTCCCTTTGTCACCCAGTTTGCTACCCAGCCTCGCCGCCGCCATTTTGTATGCCGCTGCGACTCTTTATCAGGGCACTCGTCTGGCCCAAGGCACCAAGGCGGACAAACGCCTGCTGGTCGGCCTGGGCGTCCTCGCCCTGCTGGCCCACGCCGCCAGCCTGTTCACGCACCTGATGACCCCCGTCGGCCTGGGCCTGGATTTTTTCAGCGCCGCCAGCCTGATTGCGGCCGCCGTCATCGCACTGACCCTGCTGGCCTGCTACCGCATTCCCGTCGAGAACCTGCTGGTGCTGCTGTTCCCGCTGGGCATGCTGACGGTGCTGCTGGCGCACTTCGCCCCCACCGGCACCGTGCAGGTGATCGATGAAGAGCCGGGCATCCTCGCGCATATCCTGCTGTCGATCCTGGCCTACGGGATGTTCACCATTGCGGTGTTCCAGGCCCTGCTCCTGCTGCTGCAGGACCACCAGCTCAAGCACAAGCATCCGTCCGGGCTGATCAAGAACTTCCCGCCGCTGCAAACCATGGAAAGCCTGCTGTTCGGTTTCCTGTGGGCCGGCTGGACGCTGCTCTCGCTGTCGCTGATCTCCGGCTGGCTGTTCGTCGAAAACCTGTTCGCCCAGCATCTGGTGCACAAAACCTTGCTGGCGTGCCTGGCCTGGGTGGTGTTCAGCGTACTGCTGTGGGGCCGCAACCGCCTCGGCTGGCGCGGGCACAAGGCAATCCGCTGGACCCTGGCCGGCTTCTGCCTGCTGATGCTGGCCTATTTCGGCAGCAAGCTGGTCCGCGAATATATCCTGCATATCTGACGAGCAGCGATCATGGACAACTTGCCCCTGGAGCCGATGCTCGCCGTAATCGCCCTGCTGGTGTTATGGGCAGCGCTGTTTACCGCCATCGAAGCCGCACAGCAACACGTGCTGGCCCTGCGCCCTGGAACACGCCAGGGCGACAAGGCTGCCGCCCGCCTGAGCTTCCCGCGCCATAGCCTGATCCTGTGCAACAGCCTGTGCCGTGCCGCGGTGGTGATCCTTTGCACCCTGCTGGCAATTTATGCCTGGGCGCAGAACGGTCCGTGGCTCGGCTGGCTGATCTCCTGCGCACTCCTGCTGATACTCGCCGACTACCTGCCTCGCGCCCTCGCCGTGCGCCATCCCCAAGCGGTGCTGGGCTTTGGCAATACGCTGTTGGGCGTGCCGCTTAAAATCCTCTATCCGCTGGCCTGGCTGCTCAATGGCATCAGCCTGTTGCTGCTGCGTCCATTCGCACGCACATCCGGCGTGGTGAAAAAGAGTGACGACCCGCTGCCCGACCACGACGACGAACCGGAACCCGAGGCCGACGAAGACCGTACCCCCGGCATGCCCGGCATCCACGCGCTGGACAACATCACGGTCAACGACATCCTGGTGCCGCGCAGCGAAGTCGACGGCATCAACCTGGACGACTCGGTCGAGGAGATCATCGAGCAATTGCGCACGTCCGAGCGTACGCGCCTGCCGGTGTTCCACAGCGACATCAACCAGGTCCAGGCGGTGCTCAACACCCGGCAGATCCAGCACTTGCTGGCCGATGCCAGCCTGACCAAGGAGGCCTTGCTCGCCGCCTGCCACGAGCCGTACTTCGTCCCGGAAAGCACGCCGCTGCAACTGCAACTGTTGAACTTCCACAAACAGCAGCGACGCCTGGGCATGGTGGTGGACGAGTACGGCGAAGTGCTGGGCATCGTGACCCTGGAAGACATCCTCGAAGAAATCGTCGGCGAATTCGAAAGCGAGCAGAGTGGCGACAATCCGCATATCGAGGCGCAGCCCGATGGCCGCTACATCATCGATGGCGCCGCCTCGATCCGTGACTTGAACAAGAGCCTCAACTGGCACCTGCCCAGCGATGGGCCCAAGACGCTCAATGGCCTGGTGACCGAGGCGCTGGAAACCATCCCCGATTGCGCGGTGTGCCTGAAGATCGGGCGCTACCGCCTGGAAATCCTCGAGACCGAGGACAACCGGGTGAGCAAGGTGTTGATCTGGCATACCAGCCGTATGCCCGTCGCCGCCTGAGTCAACTCGGTCAATGTGGGAGCTGGCTTGCCTGCGATGCCGGCGGCTCGGTCTTTCAGGTAACCCGAGGCGATCCCATCGCAGGCAAGCCAGCGCCCACATTGAACCGGTTTCAATTCAAGATCCCTGCGAGCCACTTGTTGTATCGCAAAACCCCTTCCTATAATCCCAGCGGCTGACCAAAGCCCCGCCCGACCGCGTGCTATCCGGCCCCATGGGTGTACGACCAATAATAATCCGCGTCCAAACGCGCAATGACCGTCAGGGATACCGCCATGAGCACCACCTATAACGAGGCCGCGCCCGCCGCCCCGACCAACTCGACGGCACGGGTCGCCACGGCGAGCATCGTCGGTACCGCCATCGAGTTCTACGACTTCTACATCTACGCCACGGCCGCTGCGCTGGTGATCGGCCCGGTGTTCTTCCCGCAATCGTCCGGCACCGCGCAGATGCTGGCATCGTTCCTGACCTTCGGTATCGCCTTTATCGCCCGTCCACTGGGCTCGGCGCTGTTCGGCCACTTTGGTGACCGCATCGGGCGTAAATCCACGCTGGTGGCGTCTTTGCTGCTGATGGGCGTGTGTACCACGCTGATCGGCTTGCTGCCGGGCTATGACAGCATCGGCGCCTGGGCGCCGATCCTGCTGTGTGTGCTGCGTTTCGGCCAGGGCCTGGGCCTCGGCGGGGAATGGGGCGGCGCAGCGCTGCTGGCCACCGAAAATGCACCCAAGGGCAAACGCGCCTGGTTCGGCATGTTCCCGCAGCTTGGCCCTTCGATTGGCTTTTTGGCGGCCAACGGCTTGTTCCTGATCCTGGCCATGAGCCTGAACGACGAGCAATTTCGCAGCTGGGGCTGGCGCATCCCGTTCATCCTCAGCGCAGCGCTGGTGATGGTTGGCCTGTATGCACGCCTGAAGCTGCATGAAACCCCGGTATTCGCCAACGCCGTCGCGAAAGAAGCGCCGGTGAAAGTGCCGCTGTTCGAGCTGTTCAGCCAACATTGGTTGCCGGTATTGCTCGGCGCCCTGTCGATGGTGGTGTGCTATGCACTGTTCTACATCACCACCGCGTTTTCCCTGAGCTACGGCGTTTCCACCCTGGGCTACAGCCGCGAAACCTTCCTGGGTCTGCTGTGCTTTGCAGTGCTGTTCATGGGGCTGGCGACACCTCTGGCGGCCCTGGCCAGTGACCGCTGGGGACGCAGGCCGGTGCTGATCGTCGGTGCAGTCCTGGCGATTCTTTCGGGATTCACCATGGAGCCGCTGCTGACCCACGGTTCGACCTGGGCCGTGGCGTTGTTCCTGGCGCTGGAGCTGTTCCTGATGGGCGTAACCTTCGCGCCGATGGGCGCCATGCTGCCGGAATTGTTCCCGACGCGCGTGCGTTATACCGGGGCTTCGGCGGCGTATAACCTGGGTGGAATCGTGGGGGCTTCAGCGGCACCGTTCTTCGCGACCAAGCTGGTGGCGATGGGTGGGCTGAGTTATGTCGGGGGGTATGTGTCGGCGGCAGCGTTGCTCAGCTTGATTGCGGTGCTGTGCCTGAAAGAGACGCGGGATAATGATTTGAACAAGGTCGCCTGATAGACCGCTATCGCGGGCAAGCCCGCTCCCACAGTTGACCGCATATATCCTGTAGGAATGCGGTCGAAATGTGGGAGCGGGCTTGCTCGCGAAGGGCGCGCCTCGGTTACAGCTCTACCACAACAGCCTTGGAAGCACGGGTCGCCTTGGCCCGAGCCGCTTCAATCGACTCATCCCGCGCCAACGCCACCCCCATCCGACGCTGGCCGTTCACCTCAGGCTTGCCAAACAGACGCAACGCCGTGTCCGGCTCGCTCAACGCCGCGCCGAGGTTGGCGAAGGCGGTCTGGGTCGACTGCCCTTCCACCAGGATCACCGCCGAAGCCGAAGGCCCGAACTGGCGGATCAATGGGATCGGCAGGCCGAGAATAGCCCGCGCGTGCAGCGCAAACTGCGACAAGTCCTGGGAAATCAGAGTCACCAGGCCCGTGTCATGCGGGCGCGGCGACACTTCGCTGAACCACACCTGGTCACCCTTGATGAACAGCTCCACGCCAAACAGACCACGGCCACCCAGGGCTTCGGTCACGGCTTTGGCGACGCGCTCGGACTCGGCCAGGGCCACCGGGCTCATGGCCTGTGGCTGCCAGGATTCCTGGTAGTCGCCCTTTTCCTGGCGATGGCCAACCGGCGCGCAGAAGGTGGTGCCGCCAATGTGGCGCACGGTCAGCAGGGTAATTTCGTAGTCGAAGTCGATAAAGCCTTCGATGATCACCCGGCCTTTACCCGCCCGCCCGCCTTCCTGCGCGTAGTCCCAGGCTGCTTGCACGTCGTCAACGTTGCGCAGCAGGCTCTGGCCCTTGCCCGACGAACTCATCACCGGCTTGACCACACACGGGAAGCCCAGGTCCTGCACGGCCTTGCTGTAGTCTTCGAAGGTGTCGGCGAAGTGGTACGGCGAGGTCGGCAGGTCCAGCTCTTCGGCAGCCAGGCGACGGATGCCTTCACGGTTCATGGTCAGCGAGGTGGCGCGCGCGGTCGGGATCACGGTGAAGCCTTCGGCTTCCAGCTCGACCAGCGTGGCGGTAGCGATGGCTTCGATTTCCGGCACGATGAAGTGCGGTTTTTCCGCTTCGATCACGGCACGCAGCGCGGCGCCGTCGAGCATGTTGATCACATGACTGCGGTGCGCCACCTGCATGGCCGGCGCGTTGGCGTAGCGATCCACGGCAATCACTTCAACGCCCAGGCGTTGCAGCTCGATTACCACTTCCTTGCCCAGCTCACCGCAGCCACACAGCAAAACGCGGGTCGCGGTTGGCGACAATGGAGTTCCGATTCGGGTCATCTCAGGTCCTCAGGGGAGCGGATCATGGGGAGAAAGGCCGGCATTTTACATGAACGGCGGCCTCAGTTGGCGACGGCGCGCTTGTGAATGCGCCAGGCCATGATCAGCCATACCACCGTGACCCCGGCGAATTTAGACGCCAGGGCAGTGCCCACCACTGCCGGGGTCAGCGCACCGATCAGGCCGAAAAAGATAAAGGTATCGAGGGGAATGCTCAGCGCCGAACTTATCCACAGGCGATCGTGCAACGGGCGCTTGGTGATGCTGAACACCAGCCAGTCGATGCATTCGGACACCGCGAACGCCGTGGCGCTGGCCAGGGCGATGGACGGGTCTGAGGTGATATACGACAGCACCAGCGCGGCCAGCATGGCGATGATCGCGCCGTGGCCGAAGCGGGTTTGCACCATGTCGCGCAGGATAAACACCAGGCCGCCCCAGGCGGACCAGATGACATCCAGGTGCGGGGCGGTGGAGAAGGCGAAATTGATCAGCACGACGCTGCTGATGTAGGCGATCAGGAAGAGCATGGGGGATGGACCTGTGGGTAATGCCGCACAGGGTACTTCACAATCAGAAATATGTCGTCTGAGTGGGCCTCTTCGCGAGCAAGCCCGCTCCCACATTTTGATTTGTGAATACATTCAAATGTGGGGAGCGGGCTTGCTCGCGAAAGCGGTCTATCAGCCGCCAGATTTCCCGGACACCATAAACACCAACCCACCCGCCACCGCCCGCTCATGACACAACCCCAACACCACCCGGCGCTCGGCATTGTCCATGCGGCTCCAGCGCGTAATCTCGTCCACCGTGCGCTGGCAACCCGTGCAGATATCATCATCGTCCAGCGCGCAAATACTCACGCAGGGCGAAGCAACCGGACGTTCAACCGCCGTCATTCTTCCTGCTCGACCAGGTCGCGCGCATAGCGCTGCGAGTTATGCACATAGTGCGCGGCACTGGCTTCGAGCATGCGCTTCTGCGCGTCGGTCAGCTCACGCACCACCTTGCCCGGCGAGCCCATCACCAGCGAACCGTCGGGGATTTCCTTGCCTTCACCGATCAGCGAATTGGCGCCGATGATGCAATGCTTACCGATTTTTGCACCGTTGAGGATCACCGCATTGATGCCGATCAGGCTGTAATCGCCCACTGTGCACCCATGCAACATGGCGTTATGGCCAATGGTCACGCCGGTGCCCAGGGTCAGCGGGTAACCCATGTCGGTGTGCATGACGCTGCCGTCCTGCACGTTGCTGTTCTTGCCGATCAGGATCAGTTCGTTGTCGCCACGCAATACCGCGTTGAACCAGACGTTGGCGCCCTCTTCCAGCCTGACCTTGCCCACCAGGGTGGCATTGGGGGCCACCCAGCTCTGTGGATGCGTCTCGACGCGGGCGTCGCCCAGGCGGTATTTCATGGTGTTCCCTCACGGCGTTGCCATTTAAACGATGGCTTAGATATTGATAAAACTCTTGGGTGGTTGGTGCAGGCTGATCTGGGCGTCGTCATAGAGCAGGTTGATCAGTTCGACAATCATGATTGCCGTCAGCCCCCAGATCTTGTATTCGCCGAACCGATAGCTGGGCACGTACCAACTGCGGCCCTGGTAATCGATGCGGTGGGTATGTTCGCGCGGGTCCTGTCGGAAAAAGTCCAGAGGCACGCTGAAAACCGCGGCGATCTCGGCATCGTTGGCCAGGTACTCGACATAATCGGGGATGACGCCGACGTAGGGCGTCACGCGAATGCCGTGCAGGGAGATCAAAGGGCTCAATGGGCCGATCACCTCGACCAGCCCGGGTGGCAGGCCGATTTCTTCTTCGGCCTCGCGCAGCGCGGTAAAGATTAAGTCCGGGTCTTCGGGATCGCGGCGCCCGCCGGGGAAGGCCACTTCGCCACCATGGGTCGACAGGCCGCTGGCGCGCAGGGTCAGGATCAGCTCAGGTTCGTCACTGCGGGTAATCGGCACCAGCACCGCGGCCTCGGGGAAACGTCCGTCGGTTTCCAGCGTGTGGGGGGTGTGATTGCTTACCCGGCGAAGTAGCTCGTCCAGCATGAGTCATCTCGGTCTGTTGGCTACCTTGCATCATGCACCAAAGCGGGCGGGTGCCCAAGCCCAAAACCGGCGTGGTGTCGCTAAACGACAACTTGCAGCGCCCTGCCCGCCACGCCAAGATAGGCGCACTTTCCAGGAACCCCAGCATGAATTTCTGCAGCCAGTGCGGTAAACCGGTTACCCAGCGCATCCCCGAAGGCGACGGCCGTCTGCGCTTTGTGTGTGATCACTGTTCGACCATCCACTATCAGAACCCCAATATCGTCGCCGGCACCGTCCCGGTGTGGGACGGTAAAGTGCTGCTGTGCCGCCGCGCCATCGAGCCGCGCCTGGGCTACTGGACCTTGCCCGCAGGCTTTATGGAAAACGGCGAGACCGTCGAACAGGCCGCCCTGCGCGAAACCCTGGAAGAAGCCTGCGCCCGCGTGCACAACCTGAGCATCTATACGCTGATCGACGTGCCGCACATCAACCAGGTGCATATCTTCTACCGCGCCGACCTGCTCGACCTGGATTTCGCAGCAGGCATAGAAAGCCTTGAGGTGAAGTTGTTCGACGAAGCCGACATCCCGTGGTCGGAGCTGGCTTTCCGCACGGTCGGGCGCACCCTGGAATACTTCTTCGCCGACCGCCGGCTTGGGTCATTCCCGGTGCGCAGCGAGGCCGTGCCGCCGCTTGGCAAGCCCGCCCCATGACACCACGGATACCGTTTTCAGTGCGCTGGCTGCTTGCCCTGCTTTGCCTGTCGTTCGCCACGCTGGCCCCGGCCTCCACCCTGCAACCCCCGGGCAGCCTGCCTGTGGAAAAAGTCCTGGTGCTCAAGTCCGCTCATCAACTGCAGTTGATCAACGACGGCAAGCCCTTCAAGACCTATCGCATCTCCCTGGGCAAGAACCCCAAAGGCCACAAGCTGATCGAGGGCGACCGCCGCACGCCGGAAGGCCTGTATTGGATCGACTGGCGCAAGACCAGCGACCGCTTCAACCTGTCCATGCATATCTCCTACCCGAATATCAGCGACGCCGCACGCGCGCGCCGCGAAGGGGTGAAGCCCGGCAGCATGATCATGATCCATGGTACTCCCGACACCGAGGATTACCCGGAGCAGTGGTTCCACACCCTGGACTGGACCGACGGTTGCATCGGCATGCGCAACGTGGATATGCGCGAAGTCTGGAATCTGGTCAAGGATGGCACCCTCATCGAGATTCGTCCGTAATCTCATACCGTTCGTAAAATAATTCGAAAATATTTGCTGCCCCGCCCGGCGCCCGTCGGTGAATACCAGTTCGCCCACGCGGGCTGCGCAGTTCTGCGCACGCCAAAGACCTCTCTAATACCACTTGATACCAGGCCCCAATGCAGGGCCCATAAACCAGTGCTTGCACCGTTTTGGCCGCATTGACATGGTATTTAAGTGGTATTAATTTCCGCCCATTACCGGGCGACAACACTCCAATAACCGCATCGGAAACCTGACAGATGAACCCCATCCTGGCCCTGCGCCCTGACGATAAGCAATCCACGCCGCTGTACCTGCAATTGGCGCGCAAACTGGAAGCGGCGATCCATGCCGGCCAGTGGACGTCCGAGCAGGCCCTGCCGTCCGAACGCGTCCTGAGCGAGCAACTGGGCATCTCCCGCGTCACCGCGCGCAAGGCGCTGGAAGTGCTGTTTGCCCAGGGGCTGATCCGCCGCAATCAAGGCTCCGGCACCTATATTTCGCCACGCCTGGAACAGCCGCTGTCGCGCCTGTCGGGGTTCAGCGAAATGCTGCGGCTCAAGGGCTTTGTGCCCAGCTCTCAATGGCTGGAGCGGGAAATCACCCAGCCGACCCACGAAGAACTGATTCGCCTGGGACTCTCGCCCGCCGATAAAGTGGCGCGCCTCAAGCGCTTGCGCAAGGCCGATGACACGGTGATGGCGATTGAAATGACCACCCTGCCCGCCTCGGTGTTGCCGCATCCGCAAGCCATCGGCCACTCGCTGTACGAATACCTGGAAGGCATCGGCAAACCCGTGGTGCGTGCCTTGCAGCATATCCAGGCGATCAATGCCTCGGATGAATTCGCCAAGCTGGTGGGCATCGCCCCCGGCACCGCCATGCTGCTGATGACCCGCGTGGGCTACACCGCCGACAACACGCCAATCGAAATCACCGACACCTACTGCCGCAACGACTACTACGACTTCGTCGCCGAGCTGCGCCGCGATGATTATTCCGCTGAATTGCGCCTCTAGAGAACTGCCCATGTCCGAAGACAACATCCTCACGCCCAACGGCTGGATTCGCGGCCGCCTGGTGCATGAGCACGGCAAGGTGACCGCCCTCGAAGGCACGCCGTGCGACCCGGCTGAAAACGACCTGCCCTACCTGCTGCCGGGCTTTATCGACCTGCATGTGCACGGTGGTGGCGGCAAAGACATCATGGAAGGCTTGGATGCCTTCGAAACCATCACCCGCACCCATGTGCGTTTTGGTACCACCTCGTTGCTGGCCACGACGATGACCGCACCGGTGGACGAAATTTCCAGCGTGCTCGGCCAGCTCGGCAAATTTTGCAAGCAACGTCCTACAGGCAGCGCTCGGGTACTCGGCGTGCACCTGGAAGGGCCCTACATCAACCCCGGCAAACTCGGCGCCCAACCCAACTTCGCCCATACCGCGCTGATGGCGGAAGTGGAAGCCTACCTGCGCCTGGCGCCGATCCGGGTCATTACCATCGCCCCGGAAATCGCCGGCCATGACGCCCTGATCCGCGCCCTCAGCGAACGCGGCGTGCGCATGCAGATCGGCCACACCCTGGGCAGCTATGAAGAAGGTGTCGCCGCCCTCGCCGCCGGGGCCACCAGCTTCACGCATTTGTACAACGCCATGAGCCCGCTGCATCACCGCGAGCCGGGCATCGTCGGCGCCGCGCTGGCCCATGCCAAGTACGCCGAATTGATCCCGGACTTGCTCCACGTACACCCCGGCGCCATGCGCGTGGCGCTGCGCGCGATCCCGTGCCTGTATTGCGTCACCGACTCCACCGCCGCCGCCGGCATGCCCGATGGCGAATACAAGCTGGGCAGCCACACCGTGACCAAATGCCTGGGCGGCGTGCGCCTGGCCGACGGCACCCTGGCCGGTAGCACCCTGACCATGGACCAGGCGCTGCGCAATCTGGTGAAGATCGGCTTGCCCATCAGCGAAGCCTCACAACGCCTGTCGCAATTTCCCGCGGACTACCTGGGCCTGGAGGAACGCGGCCGCCTGCAACCCGGCAGCTTTGCCGACTGCGTGCGCCTGGACCGCTCCCTGACACTCACCGACGTCATGGTCGAAGGAGAAACCATTGAGTTCAAGAATGCTTGAAGAGGCACTGGCCTCCTGTGACGCCGTCGCGGCACAACTGCAGCGCCTGGACCCGACCTTGCAGGAAATCGCCGGCCGTCTGCGCCGCCAGCCGCCGCAAGTGGCGATGACCATTGCCCGTGGCAGCTCGGACCACGCCGCCAGCTACTTCGCCTACCTGGCCATGCAGCATGTGGGCATTCCGGTGGCGTCGTTGCCGATGTCGGTGGTGACCTTGTTGCAGGCGCCGATGAAAGTCAGCGGCCAGGTGGCGTTCGGGTTCTCCCAGTCGGGCCAGAGCCCGGACCTGGTCGATAGCCTGCGCCTGCTGCGCAAACGCGGCGCCTTGAGCATTTCGCTGGTCAACGCTGAAGATTCGCCACTGCAAACCGCCTGTGAATTTCATGTGCCGCTGTGCGCCGGGCCGGAACTCAGCGTGGCCGCGACCAAAAGCTTTATCGCCACCCTCAGCGCCAGCGCGCAGTTGATTGGCCACTGGAACGAAGAGCCCGAGCTGCTGCAAGCCTGCCGCGCCCTGCCCGATGGCCTGCGCGAAGCCGCGCAGCAGGATTGGTCGCAGGCGGTCGATGCCCTGCGCGACTGCCAGCAACTGATGGTCATCGGCCGTGGCGCCGGTTTTGCCATCGCCCAGGAAGCCGCGCTCAAGCTTAAGGAAACCTCGGCGATCCAGGCCGAGGCCTTCAGCAGCGCCGAAGTGCGCCACGGCCCGATGGCCCTGATCGACAAGGATTACCCGCTGCTGGTATTCGCCCCACGCGGCGCCGAACAAGCCGGCCTGTTAAGCCTGGCCGCCGACATGCGCCAGCGCGGCGCCCGCGTGCTGCTGGCCGCGCCGGACGACATCGCCGAACGCGACCTGACCCTGAGCCGTGCCGAACACCCCAGCCTGGACCCGATCCTGGCGATCCAGAGTTTCTACGTCATGGCGGCAGGTCTGGCGGTCGCCCGGGGCATGAACCCGGACCAACCGCGCCACCTGAGCAAAGTCACTCGCACTCACTGAGTCGATTGCCGTGTTTTCCTGATGAGTACCGTGCCCATGTCTTACAACAATAATGCATTGACCCTTGGCGCCCCCTTAAGCGGGCCGGTGCTGACCCTGGGCCGTGTTCCCGACGAAGTGTTCGCCAGCGGCGCCATGGGCGACGGCATTGCCATCGACCCGTTGAACGACTGCCTGCACGCGCCGTGTGACGGGCTGATCATCCATGTCGCCCGCACCGGGCATGCGTTGACCATTCGTGCCGACAACGGTGCCGAGGTGCTGATGCATGTGGGCATCGACACGGTGGAACTCAATGGCGAAGGCTTTACCCTGCTGGTGAAGGACGGTGCCCGCGTCAGCAAGGGCCAGCCGTTGGTGCAGTTCGATCTGGACCGTATCGCGCGCCAGTGCAAAAGCCTGGTCAGTTTGATCATCCTGACCAATGGCGAACGCTTTGAATTGCAGCCGCTCGCCGGGCAGACGGTCAAGCTCGGTGAGCCGTTGCTGCAGATCGTGGCGCGCTCGCCCGCCTCGGCTCAAGCGTCTGTGGATAACTCGGAAGAGGAAGCCAGTGCACAGGTACGTATTACTCATCGCGGGGGCTTGCATGCACGTCCGGCCGCGCTGGTCCGCAAGACCGCCCAGGGTTTCAGCAGCGAGGCGCAGCTTCATTTTGGCGACAAGTCGGCCTCGTGCGACAGCCTGATTGGCTTGATGGGCCTGGGGATCGGCGAAGGCGATGAAGTGCGTGTGAGCTGTCGCGGCAACGATGCCGACGCGGCGCTGCAAGCATTGGTCGCGGCTTTGACTGCCGCCGTCAAAGAACAGCACCACGCACCGGCCGTCGTTGCTCCTCGCCAGGTCAGTACCGAAGTCGGCGTGCTGCAAGGTGTGTGCGCCGCGCCAGGACTGGCGTGCGGTCCGCTGTTCCGTCTGAACGGCATTGAACTGCCGGCAGACACCGGTGAACATTCTGCCGAAGAACAACTTCAACGCCTGGACACAGCCCTGGAACAAGTGCGCAGCGAAATCCGCAATACACTTGAGTACGCTCGCCAGCGCAAGAATGTCGAGGAAGAGGACATCTTCGCAGCGCACCTCGCGCTATTGGAAGACCCCGCCCTGTTGGACGCGGCGACAGGCGCCATCGAAAAAGGCAGCGCGGCGACTCATGCCTGGCGCGATGCAATTCAAGCGCAATGCGCAGTCTTGCTGGCCCTGGGCAAACCGCTGTTTGCCGAACGCTCCAATGACCTGCGTGATTTGCAACAGCGTGTGTTACGTGCGCTGCTGGGCGAAGCCTGGCACTTCGAATTGCCCGCAGCGGCGATCGTCAGCGCCCATGAATTGACCCCGTCCGATTTGCTGCAACTGAGCGCGCAAGAAGCCGCCGGTATCTGCATGGCCGAGGGCGGCGCGACTTCCCATGTGGCGATCCTGGCCCGTGCTAAAGGCTTACCCTGCGTGGTTGCGCTGGGCGCTGACATTCTCGACGTGCCCCAAGGCCAGCGCGTCGTGCTGGACGCCGTCAACGGCCGGCTGGAACTGGCCCCCACCGACGCGCGCCACGCCGAAGTACACCAGATTCGTGACGCGCAAAAGCTGCGTCGCCAACAGCAACAGGCCCAGGCCCGGCAGCCGGCGAACACCCTTGATGGCGTGACCATCGAAGTGGCCGCCAATGTCGCCTCCAGCGCCGAAGCCCAGGTAGCCTTTGAAAACGGCGCCGATGGCGTCGGCCTGTTGCGCACCGAATTCCTCTTCGTCGACCGCCGCACCGCGCCGGATGAACAGGAGCAACGCCACGCCTATCAAGCCGTGCTGGATGCCATGGGCGACAAGGCGGTGATCATCCGCACCATCGACGTGGGCGGCGACAAACAGCTCGATTATCTGCCACTGCCGGTGGAGGCCAACCCGGTGTTGGGCCTGCGCGGTATTCGCATGGCTCAGGTGCGTCCCGACCTGCTCGACCAGCAACTGCGCGCGTTGCTGCAAGTCTCCCCGTTGGAGCGTTGCCGCATTCTGTTGCCAATGGTCAGCGAAGTGGATGAATTGCTGCAGATCCGCCAGCGCCTGGATGAGCTGTGCGTGGAATTGGAACTGACGCAGCGTCCCGAACTGGGCGTGATGATCGAGGTGCCCGCCGCTGCGCTGATGGCCGAGCAGTTGGCCAAGCATGCGGACTTCCTGTCCATCGGCACCAATGACCTGTCCCAGTACACCCTGGCCATGGACCGCGACCACGCGGGCCTTGCCGCCCGCGTCGATGCGCTGCACCCGGCCTTGCTGCGGCTGATCGCGCAAACCTGCGCCGGCGCGGCGAAATACGGGCGTTGGGTCGGCGTGTGCGGGGCCCTCGCCTCCGACCCGCTGGCCACGCCCGTGCTGGTCGGCCTGGGGGTTACCGAGCTGTCGGTGAGCCCGCCGCAGATCGGCGAAATCAAGGACCGCGTCCGCCACCTGGACGCGGCGCAATGCCGGCAACTCAGCCAAGGCCTGCTCGACCTGAGCAGCGCCAAGGCGGTTCGCCAAGCCTGTCAACACCACTGGCCGCTGAGCTGAAAACAACAAGAATAGGGAGACACGCCATGTACCAACACTTTATTGAAGGGCTGCAACGCCTGGGCCGTGCACTGATGCTGCCGATTGCGATTTTGCCGATCGCCGGACTGTTGCTGCGCCTGGGCGACACCGATCTTTTGAATATCGCGGTGATGCACGATGCCGGGCAGGCGATCTTCGCCAACCTGGCGTTGATCTTCGCCATCGGCATCGCCGTGGGTTTCGCCCGCGATAACAACGGCACGGCGGGCTTGGCTGGCGCGATCGGCTACCTGGTGATGATCTCCACGCTCAAGGTGATGGACACCTCCATCAACATGGGCATGCTCGCCGGGATCGCTAGCGGGTTGATGGCCGGCGGGCTGTACAACCGCTTCAAGGACATCAAGCTGCCGGAATACCTGGCGTTCTTCGGCGGGCGGCGGTTCGTGCCGATTGTCACCGGGTTTTCAGCGGTGGGTCTGGGTGTGATCTTTGGCCTGATCTGGCCGCCGATCCAGCAGGGCATCAACAGCTTCGGCGTGTTGCTGATGGAGAGCGGCAGCTTCGGCGCGTTTGTGTTTGGCGTGTTCAACCGCCTGCTGATCGTCACTGGCTTGCACCACATCCTCAACAATATGGCGTGGTTTGTGTTCGGCACCTTCACCGACCCGGCAACCGGCGCGGTGGTGACGGGCGACCTGACCCGCTACTTCGCCGGCGATCCGAAAGGCGGCCAGTTCATGACCGGTATGTTCCCGGTGATGCTGTTTGGCCTGCCTGCCGCGTGCCTGGCGATGTACCGCAATGCCTTGCCGGAGCGGCGCAAAGTGATGGGCGGGATTTTCTTGTCGATGGCACTGACCTCGTTCCTGACCGGGGTGACCGAGCCGATCGAATTTGCGTTTATGTTTCTTGCGCCGTTCCTGTATCTGATCCATGCGGTGCTCACCGGCCTGTCGATGGCGGTGACCAATATGCTGAATATCCATCTGGGCTTTACCTTCTCCGGTGGGTTTATCGACATGGTGCTGGGGTGGGGCAAGTCGACCAATGGTTGGCTGGTGTTCCCGGTGGGGTTGGCGTATGCGCTGATCTATTACAGCGTGTTCAACTACTGCATTCGCCGGTTCAACCTCAAGACGCCGGGACGGGAAGATATCCAGGCGGTACAGGCTGAGGTGATGACGGATAACCAAAGGGCCAGTGCGTATATCCGTGCGCTGGGCGGCGCGCAGAATCTGCTCAGTGTCGGCGCTTGCACTACGCGTCTGCGCTTGGACATGGTGGATCGTAACAAGGCGGTGGACGCAGAGTTGAAAGCGCTGGGCGCCATGGCCGTGGTTCGGCCGGGTAACGGCGGGAGTCTGCAGGTGGTAGTTGGCCCGATGGCGGACAGCATTGCCGACGAGATTCGCTTGGCGATGCCGTCGTTTGTTGCCAGCGCACCGGTGACGGCTGCGCCTGTGGATAAGCCGCTGACGGTGAATGTGCAGGAAGCTGAGAAATGGCTGAGTGCCTTGGGCGGCCGGGGGAATGTGCGCCAGTTGGAAGCGGTGGCGATGACCCGGCTGCGGGTGGAGTTGGGCGATGATTCGGTATTGTCCGAAGCGGACCTGACCGCGCTGGGTTGCCAAGGTGTGAGCCAGCTTGAGAGCGGTGTTTGGCACCTGTTGATTGGTGACAAGGCGTCCGGGTTGGGTGACGCATTGGAAAGGTTGGTCAATGGCCGCGAGGTCGGCGCCAGGGTCTAGCGGTGTAGTGGCTGTTCTGGCCTCTTCGCGAGCAAGCCCGCTCCCACATTTTGAGTGTATTCACAGATCAACATGTGCGGGCTTGCTCGCGAATGGACTTAACTGATGCCTGATGACTTGAGTTCAGGCACCTCATTCAAATCCAACACTCGCTCCACCATCAATTGGATACCTTCAAGCATCCGGTGGACTGCCAGCGCGATATCTCGTTGGACGCCATCGACCTCAAAGGCCTGATGCCCAGTTAGAGCCAGTACCGACGCAATATCCTGGGCGGCATTGGCGAGCAGGGTTTCACTATCGAGGCTGAGCCTCACGGTGAAGAGTTGGTCAGCGGGTAGAGAGTTGGATGGGGGATTTGGACTGTCTTTGATCATGATAAACCTCCGGTAAGAAACAGGAGCTGCCACCATCACTTGCAGTTGATGGGTGGCGGCTGTGTACGGGCCTGCAAGACCGAGTCTTACCAGAAACCTCGGTAGGCCTTCAGGCCTCCCGCACACAGCCACCATAAATGGCGACCATGAAAAAGCGCCGCAATTATAAAGGCGCTTATAAGTCATAGGTAAGGTTTCGGCGGGCTTGCAGTCCCGGTCGCTGAATTGTCAGCGACTGGCGAAGGTTAGTTGTGCGAGTTCCGAGGGACAACCTGAAAGGGTTGTAAGAAAGATCTGAGGCGCATGTGCCGACGCCTTCGCGAGCAAGCCCGCTCCCACATTTGACTGCATTTCTTCAGGGTAACCGCGGTCGAATGTGGGAGCGGGCTTGCTCGCGAATAGGCCATCACAGACAACAAAAAAACCGCTGACCAAACTGGCCCGGCGGGTTTCCTGTTTCACACTCTCGTTATTTTTGTAATCTGCGTCTAGGCAGACGCCGTACGTTGTTCCGCTTCGTAATGGCGAGTCTGGAAGGGCATCAGCGCTTGAGCCTTCAACCCCAGCCCCTCACTCAGTCCCCAGGACACTGCCAGGTCATCACGACGACTACGCAGCGCAACAGCGCCTTGTGGTTTCACGTCTTGCTTGGAAGCTGACGCTGAAAACTGCTCAAGCGCCTTCAACGCCTCCTTCACCCGACCATCTGTCGCACACGAAAAGCGTGTAAAGCGCTCAAGCAAATAACCTGCGCGACGAAGCTCCATCTCACTGGAGTGCTCCTCCAGAAACGCCATCATCTCGTCCAAAAGATTCGCATCCGAATACCACACAGCTTTCGCTGCACTGACAAGGGCATCGTCATCAGCCTGATTCAAGGGCTTTTGACCAATGTGTCCAAGGCGGACGAGAGGGCGGGATCGCTAAAAGGCTTCGCCATCTGCAGTCTCCAGATAATCGTGCAAGATATGATCATCCCGGTCACTGAACTGACAGCGACCGACTGAGGCTATTGAGCCAGGTTCCGAGGGACAACCTGAAAGGCTTGTGGGAAAGTTCTGGGGCGCCTGTGCGGACGCCATCGCGGGCAACAAAAAACCCGCTGGCCAAACTGGCCCAGCGGGTTTCTTGTTTCTACAGCCGGCAGATCAAAAATCCGCCAACTGCCACACCTCATACGCCGGTGTCTCATACGGGTGGCTCAGCTTCAAGGCAGCCACGACAGCCACAATCAACTCATCCGCCACCACCAGCTCAACCTTCCATTCCTCAACCACTTCAACCTGGCCAACCTGCCCGATAAACGGCTGGCTGGCGTCCAACGCGCGGAATTGGCCCTGGCCCGGCACTTGCCAGGCGCAGTGGTCGTAGTTGCCGATGCGCCCGCCACCCGCTGCGAAGACGGCGGTTTTTACCGTCTCCACGTGGCTGTCGGGTACGAAGAAGGCGAGCTTGTACACGGCCTTAGTTCACCCACACGCGCGCGTTGCGGAACATGCGCATCCAGGCGCCGTCTTCGTTCCACTCTTCCGGGCGCCACGAGTTCTGCACGGCGCGGAATACGCGCTCCGGGTGCGGCATCATGATGGTCACGCGGCCGTCGCGGCTGGTGAGGCCGGTGATCCCGCGCGGCGAGCCGTTCGGGTTGGCCGGGTAGGTCTCGGTGACCTTGCCGTGGTTGTCGACGAAACGCAGGGCCACGGTGCCGGACAGGTCGGCTTCGAGCAGCGCTTCTTCGCTGGCGAATTCGGCATGGCCTTCACCGTGGGCGATGGCGATCGGCATGCGCGAACCGGCCATGCCTTGCAGGAAGATCGAGTTGGATTCCTGCACCTGCACCATGGCGACGCGGGCTTCGAACTGCTCGGAACGGTTGCGCACAAAGTGCGGCCAGAACTCGCTGCCCGGAATCAGTTCGCTGAGGTTGGACATCATCTGGCAACCGTTGCACACACCCAGGGTGAAGCTGTCGTTACGTTCGAAGAAGCCCTGGAACGCGTCGCGGGCACGGCTGTTGAACAGGGCCGACTTGGCCCAGCCTTCACCGGCACCCAACACATCGCCGTAGGAGAAACCGCCGCAGGCCACCAGGCCTTTGAACTCATTGAGGTCAACGCGACCGGCGAGGATGTCGCTCATGTGCACGTCGATCGCATTGAAGCCGGCACGGTCGAACGCCGCCGCCATTTCGACCTGGCCGTTGACGCCCTGCTCACGCAGCACGGCAACTTGTGGGCGGATGCCCTTCTTGATGTAAGGCGCGGCGACGTCCTGGTTGACGTCGAAGCTGAGCATGGTGCTCAGCCCCGGGTTGTCTTCTTCCAGGATCGCGTCGAATTCCTGCTCGGCGCAGTCGACGTTGTCGCGCAGGCGCTGGATCTGGTAGCTGGTCTCGGCCCACTGGCGTTGCAGCAGACGGCGCTGGCCGGCGAACACGGTGTCGCCGTTGAAGGAGATGTTGACCTCACCGTTGTTGATCGGCTGACCGATCACCGCCACGCAGTCGTCCAGGCCGGCGGCGCTGAATTGGGCGAGTACGTCCGGGGTCGCGTCCTGGCGCACCTGGATCACGGCACCCAACTCTTCGTTGAACAGGATGCCGTTGATCTCGGCGGCGTCCTCGGCAACGCTGTCGAGCACGATGTTCAGGCCGCAGTGACCGGCGAAGGCCATCTCGACCACGCTGGTCAGCAAACCACCGTCGGAACGGTCGTGGTAAGCCAGCAGATGACCGTCGGCGTTGAGGCCCTGGATCACGGCGAAGAAGGCCTTAAGGTCTTCGGCGTCGTCGACGTCCGGGGCGTGCTTGCCGAGCTTGCCGTGGGTCTGCGCCAGGATCGAGGCACCCATGCGGTTCTGGCCACGGCCCAGGTCGATCAGGATCAGGTCGGTGGTGCCCTTGTCCATGCGCAGTTGCGGGGTCAGGGTCTGGCGGATGTCGGTGACCGGCGCAAAACCGGTGACGATCAGCGACAGCGGCGAGGTGACGCTCTTGTCGGTGCCGTCTTCGTTCCAACGGGTGGCCATGGACATGGAGTCCTTGCCCACCGGAATGGTGATGCCCAGCTCAGGGCACAGCTCCATGCCGACAGCCTTGACGGTGTCGTACAGGCGCGCGTCTTCACCCGGGTGGCCGGCGGCCGACATCCAGTTGGCCGACAGTTTGATGTCGGACAGCTTGCCGATACGCGACGCGGCGATGTTGGTGAGGGTTTCACCAATCGCCATGCGGCCCGACGCCGGCGCGTCCAGCAAGGCCAGCGGCGTGCGCTCGCCCATGGCCATGGCTTCACCGGTGTAAACGTCGAAGCTGGTGGCGGTGACGGCAACGTCAGCCACGGGAACCTGCCATGGGCCGACCATTTGGTCACGGGCCACGAGGCCGGTGATGGTGCGGTCGCCAATGGTGATCAAAAAGCTTTTGCTCGCCACGGCCGGGTGGTGCAGCACGCGTTCGATGCTGTCGGCCAGTTCCAGGGTGCTTGGGTCGAAATCATCACCCAGCTCGGCTTCACGTACCGCCGAACGGTGCATGCGCGGGGCTTTGCCCAGCAGCACTTCGAGCGGCATGTCCACCGGGCTGTTGCCGAAGTGGCTGTCGGTCACGGTCAGCTGCGGCTCGGCAGTGGCTTCGCCGACCACGGCAAACGGGCAGCGCTCGCGTTCGCAGATGGCCTGGAAGCGTGCGAAATCTTCAGGGCCGACGGCCAGTACGTAGCGTTCCTGGGATTCATTACTCCAGATTTCGTGCGGGGCCATGCCCGGCTCGTCGTTTGGAATGTTGCGCAGTTCGAAACGGCCGCCACGCTCGCCATCGTTGACCAGCTCGGGGAAGGCGTTGGACAAACCGCCGGCGCCGACGTCGTGGATGAAGCTGATCGGGTTCTTGTCACCCAACTGCCAGCAACGGTCGATGACTTCCTGGCAGCGGCGCTCCATCTCCGGGTTTTCGCGCTGTACCGAAGCGAAGTCCAGGTCGGCCGAGCTGGTGCCGGTGGCCATGGAGGAGGCTGCGCCGCCGCCCAGGCCGATCAACATGGCCGGGCCGCCGAGCACGATCAGCTTGGAGCCGACCAGAATCTCGCCTTTCTTGACGTGTTCTTCACGGATGTTGCCCATACCGCCGGCCAACATGATCGGCTTGTGGTAACCGCGTACTTCATCGCCACGCGGGGTGGTGATGGATTGTTCGAAGGTGCGGAAGTAGCCGGTCAGCGCCGGACGCCCGAACTCGTTGTTGAACGCGGCGCCGCCCAGCGGGCCTTCGATCATGATGTCCAGCGCGGTGACGATGCGCTCGGGTTTGCCGTAGGGCACTTCCCACGGCTGTTCGAAACCCGGAATCTGCAGGTTGGACACGGTGAAACCGGTCAGGCCCGCCTTGGGCTTGGCGCCACGGCCGGTGGCGCCTTCGTCACGGATCTCGCCGCCGGAACCGGTGGCTGCGCCCGGGAACGGGGCAATCGCGGTCGGGTGGTTGTGGGTTTCGACCTTCATCAGGATGTGCACGGGCTCTTGCACCGCGCCGTACTGGCGGGTCTCAGGGTCCGGGAAGAAACGGCCGGCGACGCTGCCGACGATGACCGAGGCGTTGTCTTTGTAAGCCGACAGAACGCCTTCGCTGTGCATCACGTAGGTGTTCTTGATCATGCCGAACAGGCTTTTTTCCTGGCTCTGGCCGTCGATGTCCCAACTGGCGTTGAAGATCTTGTGACGGCAGTGCTCGGAGTTCGCCTGCGCAAACATCATCAGCTCGATGTCGTGGGGGTTGCGCTTCAAGCCATTGAAGGCAGTGACCAGATAGTCGATCTCGTCTTCGGCCAGGGCCAGGCCCAGTTCGGTGTTGGCCTTCTCGAGGGCGGCGCGGCCACCGCCGAGCACGTCAATCGCGGTAAGCGGCTTGGGCTCGGCGTGACTGAACAGGCCGGCAGCCTGTTCCAGCTGGCTGACGATGATCTGGGTCATGCGGTCGTGCAGGCTGCTGGCGATCAGCTCGGCGTCGGCCTCGCTGAACTGGCCGGCGACGTAGAAGGCGATACCACGCTCCAGGCGCTGGATGCTCGCCAGGCCGCAGTTGCGGGCGATGTCGCTGGCCTTGCTCGACCACGGCGAGATGGTGCCGAACCGTGGCAGAACCAGGAACAAGCGGCCGGTCGGCTCTTGAACGGGAACGCTTGGGCCGTACTTCAGAAGGCGTGCGAGCACTTGCTGTTCGTCGGCGGTCAACACGCCGTCCACGTCGGCGAAGTGAGCAAATTCAGCATACAGGCCTGTAACCGCTGGAACCTTTTGGCTCAGTTGCTCAAGGAGTTTGCTGTGGCGAAAGGCAGAAAGGGCAGGAGCGCCGCGCAGGATCAACATCTTCGGGACAGCCTCGGGAAGGGGTGTGCTTTGAGGCCGTGCATTCTAGCGTAAACCGCCGCCAACGGCACCCGAAACGCTACCGGTGGCCGCCGCCGGACGTCAGTTGGCCGGATTACACCTCGTTCAAAGGCTCATAAGGGGCATTCCGCACAGTTATTTTAACCGTCACAATCGTGCGCCAAGCCGCGTTTCTGCGGGCTGCAGCACAGTTTTGCAGGCGCTAGCAGACAAGTCCCGCGCTGTCGAGATATGGCGCCGTGGGCCGTTTGCGTATACTGCGCAGATGTTCTCCCCAACTGCTTTGCGCCCGCGATGCGCCAAATGGCTCATCGCCACCGGACTCTTCCTGATGCTCAGCGCCTGTGTTGATAAACCCAGCACGCTCGAGCGAATCAAGGAGGATGGCGTATTGCGGGTGATCACCCGGAACAGTCCGGCTACGTATTTCCAGGATCGCAACGGTGAAACCGGTTTCGAATACGAACTGGTCAAGCGCTTTGCCGATGACCTGGGGGTAAAGCTTGAAATCGAAACCGCCGACAACCTCGACGACCTGTTCGGCCAGTTGGGCAAACCCAACGGCCCGGTTCTTGCCGCCGCCGGCCTGGTCAGCAGCGAACAGCGCCAGGCGCAGGTCCGTTTCTCGCACCCTTATCTGGAAGTCACCCCGCAGATCATCTACCGCAACGGCCAATCGCGCCCGACGAATGCGGCGGACCTGGTGGGCAAGAAGATCATGGTGCTCAAGGGCAGCACCCACGCCGAACAGTTGGCGGCGCTTAAAAAGCAGAATCCCGCGATTGAATACGAAGAATCCGACGCCGTTGAGGTGGTCGATCTGCTGCGCATGGTGGACGAAGGGCAAATCGACCTGACCCTGGTGGACTCCAACGAAGTGGCGATGAACCAGGTGTACTTCCCCAACGTGCGCGTGGCGTTCGACCTGGGCGACGCCAGCAACCAGAGCTGGGCCGTGGCGGCCGGTGACGACAACAGCCTGCTCAACGAAATCAACAGTTACCTGGATAAAGTCGAGAAGAACGGCACGTTGCAGCGCCTGAAAGACCGCTATTACGGGCACGTCGATGTACTCGGCTATGTGGGCGCGTACACCTTCGCCCAGCACCTGCAGCAACGCTTGCCCAAATACGAGAAACACTTCCGCGCCTATGCCAAGGAAGAAAAGGTCGATTGGCGCCTGTTGGCCGCCATCGGTTACCAGGAATCGCTGTGGCAGCCGGCCGTCACCTCCAAGACCGGCGTGCGCGGCCTGATGATGCTGACCCAGAACACCGCCCAGGCGATGGGCGTGTCCAACCGTCTGGACCCCAAGCAAAGCATCATGGGCGGCGCCAAGTACCTGGCCAAGATCAAGGACGAACTGGACGACAGCATCAAGGAGCCGGATCGCACCTGGTTCGCCCTCGCCGCCTACAACGTCGGCACCGGCCACCTGGAAGACGCGCGCACCCTGGCCAAGCGTGAGGGCCTGAACCCGAACAAATGGCTGGACGTAAAAAAGATGCTGCCGCGCCTGTCGCAGAAGCAGTGGTACAGCAAGACCCGCTACGGCTACGCGCGCGGCGGCGAGCCGGTGCACTTTGTGGCGAACATCCGGCGGTACTACGACATCCTGACCTGGGTGACCCAGCCGCAGCTGGAGGGTAACCAGGTGGTCGAAGGCAACTTGCATGTGCCGGGTGTGGACAAGACCAAGCCGCCGGAAGATACCCCGCAACTGTAAGAACACAGCAGAACCCATGTGGGAGCGGGCTTGCTCGCGAAAGCGGCCGAACAGTCGATACATCCGGTGACTGACACTCCCTCTTCGCGAGCAAGCCCGCTCCCACATTTTGATCCGCGCTTGGGTTTAAAGACCGGTGAGCAGATGCACTACCCCGCCCGCCAATACCATTACCCCCGTCACGCCCGCAGCCTTTAAGGCCACAGCATCACACTTCGCAACATCCAGCAATTGCACCCGCACCCGCGTCAGCGCCACACGCTGCTGCGACGTGAGGTTGCCCGCGCCGCCCAGCGCACTCAGCACATCTGCCGACAACACACCCGGCGCCGCGACGGCTTCGGCGATCAAATCCGGGGTCAGCGCCTTCCAGAACGCCCTTTGCAATTTCTCTAGCATGCTCAGTGCTCCACGACAGATAAGGTTTCAACGGTGGCGGCGTGGTACAGCCGCAAGGCCTCACGTACCTGACCGGCTTCTTCCAGGCCCAGTACCTGGCGGGCGATGACCTGGCAGTCGGCCTGGCCCCGCTCACGCACGGCAGCCTTGATAGCGGGGATCAACGGTACGCTGACCGAGAGTTCATCCACCCCCAACCCGATCAACACCGGTACCGCCAACGTCTCGGATGCCAACGCACCGCACACGCCCACCCATTTGCCGTGGGCATGGGCGGCCTTGACGGTGGTGGCGATCAGCCGCAGCACCGCCGGGTGGAAGCTGTCGGCCTGGCTCGCCAGGCGCGGGTGGTCGCGGTCCATGGCCAGGGTGTATTGGGTCAGGTCGTTGGTGCCAATCGAGAAAAAATCCACATGGGGCGCGAAGACATCCGCCATCAATGCGGCAGACGGCACTTCAATCATGATGCCCAGCTTCGGCAACTCGGTGAGCCCGAGCGCCAGCGCCTCCTCTTCAAGCATTGCGCGCGCCAAGTGCAACTCCGAGAGCAGGCTGACCATCGGCAGCATGATATGCAGTCGCGCAAAGCTGGCACTGGCAAGGATCGCGCGGAACTGTTCGCGCAGCAGTTGCGGGCGCTCCAGGCACAGGCGAATACCGCGCAGGCCGAGGAATGGGTTGGTCTCGGCGTCCATCGGCACGTAGGCCAAAGGTTTGTCGCCACCGACATCCAGGGTGCGCACCACCAGGTTGCGCTCACCGCCCAGGGCGCAGGCGATTGCCGTGTAAGTCGCCGCTTGTTCGTCGGGGCTCGGCGCGCGGTTGCGGTCCAGGTAGAGAAACTCCGAACGCAACAGGCCGACGCCTTCGCCGCCGAGGCTCAACGACTGCTGCACTTCCTGCAACGAGGCAACGTTGGCGGTGACTTCAATGTGATGACCGTCGCGGGTGGTTGCCGGCAAGAACGCTTGCGCCACGTCGCGCTGGTGACGCAGCGCCTGTTGCTGGCGGGCCGCTTCCCGTTGCTCGATATCGGCCAGGTCCGGGTCCAGGTGCAGCTCGCCTTTGTCGGCGTCGAGCAGCACCTGCTTGCCGTTGGCCAAGTCCAGGACCTGGGCCGAAACACCGCAGATCGCCGGCAGCCCCAGAGCGCGGGCCAGAATCGCGACGTGGCTGGTCGCGCCGCCGCCGACGGTGACAAACCCCAGCACCTTGCGCGTATCCAGACCGGCGGTCTGCGAAGGCGTCAGTTGCTCGGCGATCAGTATCGCGCGCTCCGGCAAGTCCCAGGCGCTGTCCGTACTGCCCAGGATCAGTTTCAGCACGCGCTGGCCGACGTCCGCCAGGTCGGCCGCACGTTCGGCAAGCAACGCATTGCCCGAACCCTGGAACAGTTTGGCGGTGGCGACCGTGGCACGGTTCCAGGCAAAGGCGGCACTCTTGCCTTCCGCCAGCAGGCCATGGGCCTGGTCCAGCAAGGTCGGGTCTTCGAGCAATTGCTGGTGGGCACGAAAAATATCCGCCTGGGCGCCGCCGGCAGCCTCGTGTTGCAGGGCTTGCAGCGCTTCGGTTGCGGTGCGCAGGCCCCGCGCCAACGCGGCACGTTCGAGCGCTTCACCGGCCCCCGCTTCAGTGATATCCAGCTCGGGTTCGGTCACTTGGACGACCTGACCAAAGGCCGAACCCGGCGATGCACACACGCCGCGCAGCAACGTCGTCGACAACACCGTTGCGACCGGCTCCGCCGTGCGCGCCACCGCCTCGCCACAGCCCTCAGCCAACAAAGCAGCCAGCACGTTGATCGCCGCCTCGGCGTCTTCCCCTACCGCACTCACTTGCAAGGAATCGCCCTGCACGGTTTGCAACGCCATGATCGCCACCAGCGACTTGGCGTTGGCGCTCTGGGTTTGCTTGTGCAGATAAATACTCGCCGTGAACCCCTTCGCCGCCTGGGCGAACACCCCCGCCGGGCGCGCGTGCAAACCGTTGGCGTTGGGCAGGGTCACAGGCCTGGAGAACAGCGCATCGCCCTCCTCTTCGTCCAGCGCTTCAACGGACGATGCCGGGGATAACTGCATCAGTGGCTGACCGGTTTCTACAAGGTCCGTTGCCAGTACGGTAAACGGCTCGCCACTGACCACCAGCATCAGGGTCAGCAAGCTGCGCGCGTTGAGCGCCACGTAGTCGGCATCGAATTCGACCAGCGCTTGCCCGGCTTCCACCCGCTGGCCTTCCTGCACCCGCCGCGTGAAGCCCTGGCCCGCCAGGTTTACGGTGTCCAGGCCGATATGCAACAGCACCTGGACGCCGTTGTCATCGGTGATGCTGAGCGCATGCCCACTGTCCTGGATATTGCTGATCACCCCGGCCAGCGGCGCGCAGAGGGTCTGCGAGGTGGGGTCGATGCACAGGCCGTCGCCGATCAGGCGGCTGGAGAACACGGGGTCGGGCACCTTATCCAGCGCCAGCAGCACACCGGATAGAGGCGCCAGCAGTTCCAGGGGTTGAGTTGCGGTCATGGCTTCACCTGCTGTTTTGTTCTGTAAAAATTATCGGCTGGATACAAACCCTGGGTTGACGAGGATCAACCTGTGGGAGCGGCGGTGCGACGATTCGACTTGCTCGCGAAGGCGGTGGGTCAGTCGACAGATGTATTCACTGCCCCACCGCTTTCGCGAGCAAGACGAATCGTCGCACCGCCGCTCCCACAGTTGGTCCGCGTACACCCGCAGGTTTATTTCCACCAGTACTCGACCTGCACACCCACATTCGACCCATGCCGCGCCGTGCCATAGGAGCCGGTGTCGGACAACGCCGACCCCGCCGCCAACTCATTCGCCGCGCGCTTGGCCGCTTCGTTCCAGGTCGCATAGGTGTAGTACAAACGCACTTCCGGCCGCGCCCAGAATTCCGGGCCTTTGGGCGACCAGGTCGGGGCGAAGGTAACTTTGCTCAACTTGCGCGTGCCGCCGGTAGCGTCGACTTGGTCATGCCCAAGCTCGGCGACCAGTTTGAACTGCTCGCTGATGGCATACGCCGGGCGTACACCGAGGGACATCCAAGTCTGGTCCCGACTGCCCGGACGAATGTCTTTCTGGTACACCGCCTCCACTTGCCCACCAAACCGCGGCGTCACCTGCCAGTCGAAAAACTCCACGGCGCGGTAACTTTTGCTGCTGCGCTCCAGGAAGGTATTGCCGGTGTAACCCAGGCCGGTGCCGGGGCCTTCGCCGTACTGCAAGGCGAACTTGTTCTTGCCGCCGAGGAAGGGCTTTTGCTCATGCTGCGCGGTGAGTGCCCAGCCGCTGTTGGTGTCGCGTCCGCCGGCTTTTTCGATGTAGCTCAAGCCCAGTTCCAGCTCACCGCCGGGGTTGGTCTTGAAGCCCGCGACGTTGAAATCGTGACGGGTGGCGTATTCCTTCTGGTACAGGTTGTCCTTGCGGGAAATGGCGTAGCTGTACTTGAGGTCGCCGATCAGCACATCCTCAATACCGCCGCCGGTGGCGCTCTGGTTCCAATAGTAGAAGTCGGAGATGTGGATGTCGTTGCGTTTGTAGTAACGCCGCCCGGCCCACAGCGAGCCGCCATTGAGGCTGGGCAGGTTGGACCACTGCGCATACATCTGCGGCATGCGCGCGGTACCGTTGTTCTCGCCCTGGAACTTCAACTGGCGGTCGTATTTGTTATAGAGCGATGCCATGGCGTCGACGCTGAGCACCGAGCCGTCGTCGAAGGTCAGCAGGTCCTGGCGCAGTTCCAGCTCGCCGTACTGCTCGCATTCGTTGCCCAAACGGTATTTGGTTTGCGCCCCCGGCAGTTGGAAACACTGCTGCGGGCCGCTGCCGGTTGAAGTCCCCACACCGCTGCGCAAATACCCCGCGAATTCCAGGGCCTGAGCGCCCAACGGCAGGCTCAGGCAAGACGCAACGAGGCCCAGCTTTATTGTTGTTTTCATAAAGCACTCCGATTTTTTATTATGTTTTTCAAAGCGACCCGTGCTCCCACACGGGGTTACAGCAGGTCTCAATCCTTGAGGTGCAGCACAAAGGATTCGTAAGGGCGCAGCGCCACCGTGCCCGTACGCACCGGGCAGTCGGGGTAGTTGCTGATCAGCAGGCGTTGCTCGCTTGCCGGGTTGATGACGCTGTGCGGCAGATGGATTTCACAGGGCGTGCCGTAGAAATTATTGAGCACCAGCAGGCGCTCGCCGTGACCTTCGCGCAGGTACGCCCAGACCTGCAGATGGTCCTGCAGCAGTGGCCGATAAACGCCTTCCTGGATCAGCGGTTCATGGCGGCGCAAGGCAATCAACGCGCGGTAGTGATGCAGCACTGAATCCGGGTCATCCCGTTGCTGTTCGACGTTGATGCTCGAGGCATTGGCCGCAATGCCGATCCAGGGTTCGCCGGTGCTGAAACCAGCGGTGGCCCCGGCATTCCACTGCATCGGCGTTCGCCCGTTGTCCCGCGACTTCTGCATGATCGCCGCCATGCTCGAGGCCTCGGATTCGCCCGCATCACGCTTGAGGCGAAAGATGTTCAGGGTCTCCACATCGCGGTATTGCTCGATCCTGTCAAAGCCCGGATTGGTCATGCCCAACTCTTCGCCCTGGTACACAAACGGCGTGCCCTGGAGGAAGTGCAACGCGGTGGCGAGCATCTTGGCCGAGACCACGCGATGTTCACCGTCATTGCCGAAGCGCGAGACCACCCGCGGTTGGTCGTGGTTACACCAGAACAGCGCGTTCCAGCCGCCACCGGCCTGCATGCCCATTTGCCAGTCGGAGAAGATCCGCTTGAGTTGCAGGAAGTCGAAGTCGGCCTTCACCCATTTCTGCAGGTTCGGGTAGTCGACTTTCAAGTGATGAAAGTTGAAGGTCATCGACAGCTCTTTCGACGCCGGATTGGAGTAGCGGATGCAGTGCTCAAGGCGCGTGGACGACATCTCGCCGACGTTGATCAGGTCGTGGCCTTCGAAGACTTCGCGGTGCATCTCCTGCAGGTACGCATGCACGTTGGGGCCATCGGTGTAGAAGCGGCGGCCGTCGCTGTTGTCTTCGGGGAAATCGGCGGGCTTGGAGATCAGGTTGATCACGTCCAGGCGGAAACCGCCCACGCCCTTGTCGCGCCAGAAGCGCATCAGCTTGAACACCTCGGCGCGCACCTTGGGGTTGTCCCAATTGAGGTCGGCCTGGGTGTGGTCAAACAGGTGCAGGAAGTACTGGCCGGTTTGCGCCTCGTATTCCCAGGCCGAGCCGCCGAACTTGGACTCCCAGTTGTTCGGCTGGTCGCGCCAGATGTAGAAGTCGCGGTACGGGTTGTCGAGGCTGCTGCGCGCTTGCTGGAACCACTCGTGCTCAATGGACGTGTGGTTGACCACGATGTCGAGCATCAGCCTGATGCCACGCTTGGCCGCTTCGCTGATCAGCAGGTCGCAGTCGGCCATGGTCCCGTAGCTCGGGTCGATGGCGTAGTAGTCGCTGATGTCATAGCCGTTGTCGCGCTGCGGCGAGCGCAGGAACGGGGTGATCCACAGGCAATCCACGCCCAGCCATTGCAGGTAGTCGAGCTTGTCCACGATGCCCAGCAGGTCACCGGTGGCGTTACCCGCGTGGCTGTGGAAGCTTTTGGGGTAGATCTGGTAGATCACCGAATGTTGCCAGTTTTGCATGGGGGTTCCTTCAACTTGTAATGCGGTCAAATGTGGGAGCGGGCTTGCTCGCGAAGGCGTCAGATCAGGCGACCCTGTACCCAGGCCGAACAATCTTCATGCTCAACCCACAGGTCAAAACAAACGGCACCACCATCGCGATGACCATGCCGATCACAAACACCGCGATGGATTGCGGCACGATCGAAATAAACCCAGGCAACCCCCCGACGCCGATGGCCGACGCCTGCACCTTGTTCAGCGACAGGAAAACGCTGCCCAACGCCGAGCCCATCAGCGCCGCATAAAAGGGGAACTTGAAGCGCAGGTTCACCCCGAACATCGCCGGCTCCGTAATGCCGAAATACGCCGAGATCGCCGAAGTCGAGGCCATGCTTTTGTCCCGCGCATTGCGGCTGGTATAGAACACCGCCAGCGCCGCGCTGCCCTGGGCCAGGTTGGACATGACGATCATCGGCCAGATAAAGGTGCCGCCCTGGGTCGAAATAAGCTGCAGGTCCACGGCAAGAAACATGTGATGCATGCCGGTGATCACCAGCGGCGCATAGAGCAGGCCGAACAGCGCCCCGCCGACCATCGGCGCCAGGTCAAACAGCGTGACCATGCCTTCAGTGATCAGGATGCCGAGGTGACGGGTCACCGGGCCGATGATCGCCAGGGCCAGTACACCGCTGACGACGATGGTGGTGATCGGCACCACAAGCAGCTGGATCGCGTTGGGCACCCTGGCCCGCAGCCATTTCTCGATCACGCTCATCACATAGGCCGCCATCAGGATCGGCAGGATCTGCCCCTGATACCCGACCTTTTCGATCTGGAACCAGCCGAAAATATCGAAGTACGGCAGGCTCTGGCCGTCGAGGCCGGCCACGGCCTTGCCGTAGTTCCAGGCATTGAGCAGATCGGGGTGCACCAGCATCAGGCCCAGCACGATGCCGAGGATTTCACTGCCGCCAAAACGCTTGGCCGCCGACCACCCCACCAGCGCCGGCAGGAACACGAACGAGGTGTTGGCCATCAGGTTGATCAGGCTCCACAGGCCGTCCAGGTTCGGGTAGGCCTCCAGCAGCGTTTGGCCCTCGATGAACATGCCCTTGGCGCCCATCAGGTTGTTCACGCCCATCAACAGGCCGGCAATGATCAACGCGGGCAGGATCGGCATGAACACATCGGAAAACACCCGCACCAGCCGCTGCATGGCGTTGGTCTTATCGGCGCCTTTCTTCTTCACGTCTGCGATGGTGGCGGCGGCGAGGCCGGTCTGCTCGCGCAGGGCGGCGTAGACCTTTTCCACTTCGCCGGGGCCGATCACTACCTGAAACAGGCCACCGGTAAAGAACGAACCCTTGACCAGGTCGACCTGGTTCAACGCACTGCCGTTGACCCGGCTCGGGTCCTTGAGCGCCAGGCGCAGGCGGGTCACGCAATGGGCAGCTTGCTCAACGTTGTCGCGGCCCCCGAGGTGCTCGAGGACCTCGCGGGCGATAGTCGGATAGTCGTGGCTCATGCTTGGTTTCCACTTTGATTTTTTTATTGGGGGCAGTCATTGGCAGCACGCCGAAAGCAAAAGTACTCGTACAGACGAGTTAAAGCAATAACTCGTCTGTACGAGTTACACATTGTTTAATTTTGCAGGCCGTCGAACCGCTGCAAACCGCATGAATCAAAGGGTCTAATGGACAAACTTGCACGGTGCCACTAAGGTTCCTGCCTTGACCGCGCAGTACACCTTCATCACGCCGGGCACAGAGCCAACGCCATGAGCAAATACAACCAGATCTATACGGATCTGCTTGCCAGCATCACCACCGAACGCCTGCAGCGCGGCACGCGCCTTCCCTCCGAAACCGAACTGATGGACAGCTACCAGGCCAGCCGCGGTACCGTGCGCCGGGCCATCGAGCAGTTGCAAGAGCGCGGCTTTGCGCAAAAGATCCATGGCAAGGGCACGTTCGTGTTGTCACCCAACCCGATCGAGTTCCAACTGGGCGGCATCGTCAGCTTCCACGAAACCCACGCCGACCTGGGCGACGACGTACACACCGAAGTGGTCGAATTCACCCAATTGCCGCTCGAAGGCGCACTGCTGCAACACATCGAAGCCGAACCCGGCGCACTGATCACGCGCATCAAGCGCGTGCGGCGTATCGGCGGCAAACGCGTGATCCTCGACATCAACCACTTCGTCGCCGACGTGATTCCCGGCCTTGACCGCGTGATTGCCGAACAATCGATCTACGCGTTTATCGAACAGACCCTGCAACTGCAGATCAGCTACGCCCAGCGCACCATCGAAGCCCTGCCCCGCAGCAAGGACGACCAGGCACACCTGGACCTTGACGGGCAAAGCCATGTGATTGTGGTGAGTAACCAGACGTTCTTGCAGGATGGGCGGCAGTTCGAGTACACCGAGTCGCGGCATACGTTGGATAAGTTTTACTTTTCGGATGTTGCGCGGCGGTGAGGTCTGCGCGCTGGGTGAAGGGGCAGATGGCTTGGAAGCCATCCGTCCTTTAATCGATGGTGTAGCCCCGCCGCTGATCAAACTCCTGATATTTTCGGGATATCGTGGGATCGTCCGAGCGTCCCTCGACCGTGTCCGTCGTTACCAAGCCATTCAAGCCGCGGACGGAATGAATAGCGGCTTCCCATACGCCCGGCTCAAGCGCAGGCTCAATAAACTCTTTTAAGTATTCATCCAGAATGCCTTTATCAGGCCTCTCGATCTCTTGACTCAAGGCAGACAGGTAGGCCGTCTTGTCCGTCCGACTCCAATTGATTGAAAACCCTGCGCGATGACAAAGGACAGAGTGAACCACCAGCATCGTTCTTCCATTGCCATCAAGGAATGGATGCCCGTAAGCGAAAAAGCCCATCACCAGGCCGGGCGACTTTTTAAGAACAGCTTTGTTCTGACCTAAACGAAGCCCTTCCTCAACGGCTCTTTTGGCTTCGTAAGGGAGACAGAAACAGGTGCCCGCTTTAGAGATCGCCAAGTCAGGAGACGTCGTCATTCTGTCGCTGCCCGCCCACGGATAAATATCGCCAAACAGCAACGCGTGGACCTTTAGAAAATCGCGGTAAGTGATCGTGCTTTTCTTAGCCAGGTAGGCCATCGCGTCAGCAAGGTTCGCCATGAACAGATCATGTTCTAACTGCTTGACGATGTTGAGGTCTTTTTCACCCACGACGTTTCTGAGGTAGCCCTTCGTGTCAAAATCCTTGAATGGATCAAACACGCTGCTTTTCCCTCAAGTAGTTGGTCAGCAAGTGAACCGCTTCCAGACCGGTGACTTTTTTCTCTTTCTTCAGCGCAATAACCAGGTTTTCAATGACGTCGGTACGAACATCATCCCCTGCCAGCCGAGAAACATTTTCCGCCCACTCATCCGCATAAGTCCTGACATAGGCGACTTGGCATGAGTCCGCCAGATCCATTACGTAACGCCGTAGTCCCGACTTCGGAATGATCAAGGCACCCGTTTTCGGATGACGCCTTACCGAGCTTTTCGCCTTTCTGGAAGATGGGAGCTCATTGACGTAAACCACTGATCGCCCACCGAGAGACAGCTTGCGTCGAATTCGACGGCTACCTTTTACGCAGATTCTCGCGTCCTTTGACGCGACCAGACGCCCGGTTCCGGATTTGGCGACCTGCACCGACGCACTCACGCCCAGCCGCTGAAACACCTCAACGGCAAGTGTTTCAAGGTCGGCTACAGGGGTAACAACGCCTGTGTCAGGGTGACGACTAGCTTTCGCATAAATGCCAATGCCCATGCGCACTATCACGCCTTTGCGCATCAACTCATCCAACGCCACAGAAACCTGTGAATGCCCTCCAAGCGCCGCGATATCCATGCGCAGGATCACGTTGCCCAGCACGCCATTAATGGCACTCTGCATACGTTCTTCCAGCTTCATGTATAGGCCTCCAGGATTGCGACCGCTCACAGCGAGCAATGGCATCAGCGTGTTAATTCGATCAAGAAACATAAGGTAGCTTTGCTTCATTTCGATTATGGGCAAGCTCGGGAAATTCTCCAACCATTCCTGGCTTGAAGTAGAGTTTGTACGGGTCTGAGTTTGAAAGAAAGGGCGCGAAACAGCCTGTGGCAAGTCCATTTGCTTGCACCGGGTCGCACAACGTTCCTTATTTTCCTGGCGAAGCAGCTTGTTACCTTTGAGATCCGAAGCGAGCTGACAAATAGATTCAACCCAACCTAGAATGCCCGTGTGGCTATGGAACACCTTCCTTCTAACCTCCTATGACCTAGGGGTTCCGCTCTCCACACCGCGCCTGCTTCTTGCAGGCGTTTTTACATCAGCAGAACAATGCTGCAGCTCGTCCACGACGGCGGCCAGGGAGAAAATCAAGCATGAATCAGGATCTGTTCCTGCGTCGCCGTAGCAAAGTTCACGTCCCGACTGGCACTGGCGGTGCCACGCGCGCTCAGGTTGCGTCGGCTGTCCGGGAAGTCACGGCGTTCCGATGCGTGTTATCAGAGCCTCTGATTGAGCAAATCGGCACGTTGTCAGCGGCAGAGCTCAAGCACTGGCTGCGCGAAATTGTCGGCGTTCTCCGGCGGGAAACGGGCGCTCATGTACACCATCGGCCGTTCTATCCTGACTTTCCAGAGCAGGTTCTGAAGGCCTCAGAGGCAGAGTTGTACCTTAACGCCGTCATGCACTACCTGACGCTTTGGCGTTTACCACCCGCTGAACACTCTCGACCTGCATTGCTGGAAGGCAACTTCATATCCCGTGTTATCGAACCGGGAAGCGTCTTTGAGTTCGAGTCACTGCTCGCGCCGCTGGTTTCAGCGCGCACCTCGCTCTCCGAAAACGACGCTGCCGATGTCGTCTGGTTTATCCGCGAGTACAAAAGCGATGTGTTCCGTCTGCTGCCTGAGGTCGTCCCGTTCCGCGAGATCCGTGCACAGGTTGGCGGCGCACTGATCTTGCATGTCGCCGGCGATACACGGGTGGATGCGTTCCTTGAGCGAAACGTCGAAACGGCGACTGACGTGCTACGACTCGCGGTCGCGCTGAATGGAGGAGACGTGTCACTGGCGACCGCTTCGACACGTTTCACCGCGATGAAGCGATCAATACGCCGCCTGCTGTTGCGCCTGCTCGACCAAATACCCAACGCTGTAGAAGATGTGATGCGACATGCCGAGCGATGGAAACGCCTGGCTGAGGTACTGCACCCGGGCGACTACGCCGATAAATACCCACAAGCGCTAGCGGCCATCACAGCAGCACGTCGCAACGAAGCGCCAGCCTCATTTGGGTCACGTGTCGAGACATTGTTTACCCAGCGTCACATAGCCGCGCTTACGCCCATACTGCAGAGCCGTCCTGGCGAATTCGCACGGCGGCTGGATGCGACCCTGCGGCGTGCGGCGGAACCCGAGTCGGTTCTCGACGCTTTCGAGGCGGTTGCAGCGCAAGTGTCTTCAGCTGTCCTGCTGCAGTTGCTGGCCCAACTGCGTGCTCCGCGCCCCCTGCCCCTGCGGGCCTTCACCCCGAAAGGCGCACTTGCCAAAATCTATGGCATCAAGGATCGACGCGAACCGCTCGCTTGCGATGTAGTGGCGCGTGCAGCCAGAATCTGCGAGGACGCTCTCGTCACGCGCTTTGCGTCGCTACCGCCACTGGGCCGCTGCTTCATCGATCCAGCACTCCGCGAATACAAGGTGCCGCTGGCGCAACGTGCCTCATCGAAGTCACTACGTACGCTGGTGCGGGGCAGTCGGTTGCCTATGCCTGAGACACGCTTCATCCGCCTCTTCCTGTGGTGGAAAAACGGTGACGGACGCACGGACATCGACTTGTCCTCAGCATTTTTCGACGCCAACTTCGTGTTCAAGGAAACGGTCGCTTACTACAACCTTAAGGGTTACGGCGGCTACCACAGCGGCGACATCGTCGACGCGCCCAAAGGGGCTTCGGAGTTCATCGATCTTGACCTTGATGTGCTCGTCAAGAAAGGTATCCGCTATGTCGTCACTTCTATCAACTCATACACCGAACAACCGTACTGCGATCTTCCAGAATGCTTCGCGGGTTGGATGGCCCGCGCCGATGTGGCGTCGGGTGAAGTATTCGAGCCGCGCTCCGTATTCGACCGTATCGATATCGCATCCGACACAGCGATCTGTCTGCCATTCGTGATGGATGTGCAGGAACGGCGCATGATCTGGGCCGATTTGGGGCTCACTTCATCGGCGCGGTGGAACAATGTCCAGAACAACCTCAGTGGGGTATCGTTGATGCTGCGAGCTTTGGTGCATACACCAAGGCCGGATCTGGAGACCCTGTTCGATTTACATGCTCGCGCACGGGGAGAACGCGTGGCTTCACCGCAGCAGGCACAGGCGGTGTTTGCGCCTGATCAAGGGGTAACACCGTTCGATACGGATTTGATTCGATCAGGGTTTCTTTGATACCAGCCTTTGGCGCTCATTGAACATGGCAGTTCTTTCTTCCTTCAATGGCGATGCCTCCATTGCCTAGGTCGCATATGACGAGCAGATACTCTCCCCGTCGTCGAACACTGACCGGCTTCTACAAAGCCTCGATAGTAATAATGGTCAGCGCGCTTCTCATCGCCTGCCAGTCGCCGCGCGAGGCACTGCAACAACTGGCTGACGAACACGGCCGACAATTGGAGGTCCTGCCGGGGCATGCCTTTCCGCTCCTCATACTTGCGCCACGCACTGCAGAAAGGACGACGCGCCTGCGTGTCTACCTGGAGGGCGATGGCCATGCGTGGGCGACGGCCACTCAACCCAGCCTGGATCCGAGCCCGCACAATCTGTTAGTGCCCCGGCTGGCGGTCAGTGATCCAACACCGAATGCCTACCTTGCACGCCCCTGCCAGTTCCTGATGACCGCAGCCTGCCAACCCGCGCTCTGGACTCATCGACGTTTTTCCCAGGAAGTGGTCACCCGCCTCAGCCAGGCGCTGGACGAATTGAAACGGCGATATGGCAACAGCGAATTTGAACTGGTGGGGTATTCAGGTGGAGCCGTTCTCGCCTTATTGTTGGCGGCGCAGCGCAGTGATGTTACCCAGGTACAAACCCTTGCCGGCAATCTCAGTCCGCGCCTGTGGGCGACGATGAAAGGGCTGTCGCCACTCGACGGTTCACTGGATCCGCTGGACTATCGTGATCGACTCGTCTTGATACCCCAGCGTCATATGATCGGGGAAGAGGACCTGATTATTCCAGCTGGTTTAGCTGCCAGCTACCAACAGGCGCTGGGCTCGCCCCTCTCCCAAAGCGTCCATGTACCCGGAGCAGGCCATGACAGTGGGTGGGAAGCGGCGTGGAGCAGATGGGTTAAAACGCCGCTGGCGCATGAGCGATCTGAAATCAACGGCGCGCCGGTCCGTTCAGAAACACCCGGGTGCCCTCCCCCCTAGAAAAAACAGGTAATCCACTTTGAGGGCTTGCGAACATCTGTAGTGAGCGGGCTTGTCCCGCGCTGGGCTGCGAAGCGGCCCCAAACCAAGCGACCTGGGTTTACCTGGTACTCGGCGGAGCCTCTAATGGGGGCGGCTTCGCCACCCAGCGCGGGACAAGCCCGCTCACTACAAAGTTGTGTAGAAACCAATCCCCTTAGCGCTTCACCAGGCGAGACCGCAACGGCACCCCTAAGCTCCGATTATTGCTGGATAACCCAATAAGGACTCAAAAAATAGCTGGAGCGTCGCATTTTTTGGCTAATTTTCTGTCATTGGTCATTTTTATGATGAATTGCCCTACAAGCATCGTGTAAATTTCAGCGCGCTTGAATCAGCATTTCACTGACAAGCTGGCAGGGAAGCCAAAAAAAGACGCTGACGCGTAGGTAGTTCCCTGTCAGTTTTCTGCCCTGTAAGGATACTGCCTTGAACATTTCCCATCTGCGTCGCTCGTTGTTGGCCCTGTCCGTCGCAACTGCCACTACCGCCGTGCATGCCGCCCCCGTGCCCGACCTCAACTACGACTTGAGCACAGGGGCATACCTCAGCTCCGGCGATGTCTTCAATAACGCTACCTTCACCGGCACGTCGCAAAACTCAGGTGTAGAGCTGCGCAATGTGACCCTGGCGGGCAACCTGGTCAACCAGGGCAAAATAAACCTGACGGCCGCGAACCCCACAGACTTTCCGTCCGGCATCGCCATGACCCTCAATTCCAACGTCGCTGGTGACCTGGTAAATAATGGCGACATTACGGTGAGCGGCAACGCCGTCGTCGGGTTGGATGTATATCTGGCGACCATCGCGGGTGAAGTGAACAACAACGGCAACATCACTGTGACTGGCGAAAAAGCCGAAGGCATGCTGATCACCTCGACCCAGGCGCGCGTCAATAACTCGGGCACTATCACCGCGCGTGGCATCGACTCTATGGGTATCGATATCGAGAAAGCCCGCTTTACCGGTCAGATGACAGGCGCTCCCTTCACGAGCGATGTCAACAACAGCGGGACTATCTCCGCCGAAGGCATCGGTATCCGCTTTCGCAGTCTCGACACCTCCGGCGGTTCCAGCCTCTTTTCCATCAGGCAGACAGGCGGCCTGATCGAAGGCGGCACGGCAGCCATTTCGGCGGACGACAATTCCTCCCCTTCGTATTTCTACTGGCAAGGGGGGCAAGTAAAGGGTGATGTGCTGGGCCTGAGTGGTGTGCTGGTGCAAGGGGATGCGATGTTCGATGGCTCGACCATCCGCGCCGGTTTCGTCGATATCGACGGCGGCCGCCTGACGCTGCTTCGTCCGCAGACGACGATTGTGGGCGACCTCGACATGGACAGCGCCACTGCGCGCCTGCGCCTGCTGCTGGACAACAACACACTGCCCAACGCGCCGATCCTGAAAGTCACCGGCAATACCTACTTCTCTGCAGGCAGCCAGATCGAACTGCAGGCTCGCTCCGACGACTTCCGCACGCCGGCCCAGGGCACCCGCTACACCCTCATCAATTCCGGCACTTGGGAAGACCCGCAGAACCTGTCCGTGGTGTCCTCCTCGGCGCTGCTTGAGGTGAGGAGCTTCGGTATTGAAGGTCAGGACGTGAAAGCACTGGTTGCCACCCGCAGCGATGAGGTAATCACACAGGACCTGCTGGGTGCGCGTGGTTCGCGCAACGCGGTGAACGCCATCAAGCCGTTCAAAAACACGGTCCTGGGCCAGATGGACGAAAGCGACCCGGTATTCCAGCGTTTCGCCAACGCCGCCACCAGCGAAGACCTGGCCAAACTTGCCGAAACCCTGACTCCGGATGTCAGCCGTGGGGCGATCAACGCCGCCACCAACAGCCAAAACCTGGTCGCAAGCGCCATCAACCGCCGCGCCAGCAAAGCGCGTAGCGGCCTGTCCTCGGGTGACGTCCTGGCAGAACAAGGGGTATGGCTGCAAGCGCTGTCCAGCGATGCCAACCAGGACAGTCGCCACGGCATCGACGGCTACGACGCCAACACCAACGGCATCGCCGTGGGTGCCGATGGCAAGCTCAACACCGACACCACCGTGGGCCTGGCTTACAGCTACCTGGCCAGCGACGTCAAATCCGACCTGGGCAACAAGACCGACGTCAGCGGCCATGCACTGACCCTGTACGGCAACTGGGCCCGTGACAACTTCTTCGTCGACACCTCGCTGATGTATGGCTGGAATGACAACGAGTCCAAACGCTACATCGCCGGCACCCGCGCCAAGGGCAACTACGACAGTGAAATCTTCGGCGTCAACGCACTGGCAGGCTACACCTTCCAGCTCGACAAGCAGTGGCTGCTCGAACCACAGGTCGGTGCGCGCTATGCCAACGTATCGATTGATTCGTACCGTGAAAAAGGCAGCTCGGCCGCCCTCAACGTCGGCAAGCAGCGCTATGAAACCGGCGAAATCGGCCTGGGCGCCCGTCTGGCGGCCGCTTTTGACGTAGGCGCGGGCAGCCTGGAACCCGAAGCCAAGCTGATGGCCTGGCACGATTTCATCGGCGACAAGGCCAACACCACCTCCACCTTCGTACTCGGCGGCACCCCGTTCACCACCACAGGCGCAACACCCGCGCGCGACAGCTATGAGCTGGGACTGGGCGCGAACTACCGCGTGGGCGCGTGGACCGTGGGCGGTATGTACAACTACCTGACCAGCAGTGGTTTCGACGCGGACACCTTTACTGCGAATGTGCGTTACGACTTCTGATTAACGGCTTCGTCATACAACAAAACCCGCCAAGGCGGGTTTTGTTATTTGAGGCTGATGGTAAAGCGATCTCTTATTTTCTACTTATAAAACAGGTATTTGAAGATCAACCTTACTCCCGCTCTTTTATCAATCGACCACTCAAGGCCTTACAAAACGACGCATATAGACATGATAGAATCGAAAAACATGAAAAATACCACGCAGGACCAAAACCCGAATGTGGGGTTCATGGAGCTGTTACGCCGTTTTTGAAAGCGCCGATTGCTCAGCAGCCGAGAAATAGGCTGTACTTCAGAGCATCCTTAAGTCTCTGCGCAAAATGCGCATGCTAAGGCGATCAGTTATCTGGCGAGCAACTAAAATAAACTGGTGTGCTATCCATCTGCAAAAATAGTGGTTTTTCCGAAGGGCCTACATCGGCTTAGGTGCAGTTTTAGGTTAGCTTAAATTATGTGACCTAAGAACCTTGTATGATTAGGCGACCCCAAACAACGTGCAATATAACGTCGAAAAGAGCATTAAAAATCACAATCTCTAAAATTTGCTTTTTCAAACACAGATACTACATTCCCATTATCAATCTGAACCGTTGCACCGGTTGCAAACTCGGCAACCCATGCATCTTCAATTAAAGTGTGGCAGTTAAGCCGCAGAGCTACGTTTTCAGCGTCCTCTTGATTTAGTATGAAACCAAAACATATGGGTCCCCAAGAGCTCATACCTACACCACTCAAGCCTGACTTCCTCATTAATTCAAAAATCTCCGTGAGGCGTTCCCCACGATAAGCTATCTCTCTCTTCTTGAATCCGACGAAGGATATACCATCTAGAGCTTGGCAGAACCCATTAAAATCCTCACGAACAACCGCCTGCTTCAGATCGCCAAATATTAATGCACGACACTTATGAGTCTCGCTTTCTGGTATAGGTGTCAATTTCTCGAACAAATCTTTTTCTTTTTCACCATAGATCTTCTCCCAAAAAGCAGGCTTAACGATTACCAGACAGAATGGAAGTTTATTTTTATGATACGCCAGAGGAGAAACATCATAATCCTTGGTCATTGATGATGGCAAAAACAAGTCATCAACTGCAGTTCTTTTTCGACCACGATCAAATAATAAGCCTCCAAACCAAAAACCTAATGAGCCTATACCTGAGGTTCCTCCACGCATCACAGTCTTGGATAAGCTCACAGTATCAATACTTAAATCTAGCGCAAAAAGAATCGCCGTCGCGATTGCTAACCTTAACTGCGTATGAAATCCTAAACCGACGTGCTGACACATGCGCACATCTAAATCTATACGAACATTAAGCCCAGAAGTAATATTTAAACAACGACATAAATCACGTACCTCTCCTTCATATCGAATAGGAAAAACAATGAATTTAGAGCTACTAGATGCTGTCACTGAAAAGACCGGAGGCGAGATCATCGCCCCCGCCCCGCCATTTATGTACTCTCCGACCTCCGAAAGATTGACCAAACCAAAATGCAATCTCCCGAACGCATTTACTTTAGCTTCCTTCATATCTTACCTGCATTTTCATCTCGTACACGCTCAAGCAACATCTCAATAGACTTAGGAACTTTAGCCTCCGATTCGTGCCAACAATTATCGAAATGATTGGTAAACAGACCGTAATACTCCCTGCCTTCGCTCTGCTTATATGTTTCATAAAAAAGAGTTCCAGCCCCATGAGCGCGAATACGCGGTCGTACTGACACTGTATCGTTTACACGAAAAAAGGCTACGGGCTGAAAACCTGAGTAAAACTTAACAGAGATTGCCAAACCTCCAAAACGAAAGTCTAGTGCCGCCCCAGAGCCATCCATATTAGTCAACATCCGCAGACTCTTAGCAACATCTTTCTTTACTTCAATTTCATTTTTAGACTCAAGTTGGCACAACAATTTAAATTCATTTGTGTCTGGCTCTTGCAGCAACATTCTTACCTCTACCGGATGGGTAGTAGAATATTGCTTAAGATAGTCAAGTTGCTCGGTCAGAAATCGGCTCAACTTAAGACCAACAACATCCACACGCGCAGCATCCCGACGACAGCCAGCCTCAAGAGCCTTTCGAAAAACTGGACTAATTGCACTCTCAAATACACACCTTTTTGCAGCACCTCGACTTACCGTTTCAACGCCATCAAGGGATTCTTTAAATGTCAGCAAAAGATCTTCATACCTTGTCAATCCATCCTGAATTTTCGTTGAATCCTTATCATCATAAAGCCTTGTTATAGCAAAACCTAAACTAACTACACCTGCAGCCAACAAGGAGGTGCCTAAAGAAAACATAAACACTGATCGCTGAACTAGCGGTGTAGAACCGAACGCTTCATCTGGCACACTTGCCCCGCCCCAAAGAGTAGCGATGATCCCCAACGCACCCACGAGTATAGAAATAACTATATAAGTAGCTGTACTTCTCGACCTTAACTCTCGACTACTAGACATCCTTAACCCCCCATTTTTTTCTAATTTCGTCACTTATTGTGGAGCACATTTCAGGAATTGCATTTTCTCCGGACAGCTGTAAACAAGACTCCTCCACGAGCAACTCAGTACACCAGGACCTCTCCCATTGCTCGCGCTCTTCCCATTTATCAGTGACCATCATCTGTCTTTTATTCCATCTAGCAAGCCTAGTTGAAGACGAAGTATTTAGGCCTATAACCAAAAGCCTCGGATAGCAGCTAACAAGATAGTCGCGTTCCTCTGTTGTTCTAGCCCCAACAAAAACCGGCACTACACCATTGAAAATTCTAGCTTTTGCTACGGCCATCTTAGCTAGCAAAACGGGGTCATTCCCTGCAAGAACTTCCGATGCTATTCGGACTAAATTCGTCTGAGATCGTCTACGCGCAATCTCGCGAACACCGTCTCCAAGCTCGAAAATCAAATAATCTCCGGTCGATGAAAAAGCTTGCGACAAAGTGGTCTTACCAGACGAATGGAGTCCAACCAATAGTAAACCACAGTCATTATCTCTCATCTATCCTCCTTGACTATGTTAAAGCTGGTTTTATGTTGATAAAGTCTAGGATAAACAACACGAGTATATGCTTCTGATGAAGCCCGACTCTATTATATGGCAAATAATATAACAGCATGAACATCACCGATAGCGTCTCGCCCTGACTTCTTGGAGCGTCTTGCTTTTTTACTCAAAGCATATTAAATATCTATACCTAATAAAAACATGTAGCGAAAAAAAGGGGCGTGCCGAAACAGCCCAGATCGAGCGTTCTTCAATTCGTTGCTCCAAGCACCTGCCCTTTTATTAGGCCAAACGGCACCATCAGCAACCTCATTTTCGGCGAAAACTCAAACACCGGCAGCGCCTCCTGAAATGCTGCCCACCTCGGATAGATCAGCACCAAATTCCCCTGCCCTCCTAGTATTTGTGGCAATGCGCAAACGACTGATAGAAATCCAATTAGCTCAGCCCATAGTTCTTGCTTTCCGGCCAAGTATCCAAGCGTTTCCATTTCGTATATAAAACCCAGCTTTTATGTCCCTGCGTCATCAAGTCAGGCCGTGACTGGAAGACTTTCTTGCCTTGTGCTCTCAGAGGTATTCGGAAGTCAATGCTCAATCGAAAATAAATACCATGCAACCAGCTCGATCCCCCCTAATTACATTGAGAGCAGCGCATTGCATTTCATCTAGATACTACCATCCTCTGCACCATGCAAAGGAGTTGCCTGGTGATTCCAAAACCTGCCATAAAATGCAAGAAGCCCGCAGTTACGCGGGCTTTGGGGCATCTTTTGCTAGATCGTGCCGGTCTATGCCAGACGTAGGCTCACTCCCACTCAATCGTCGCCGGCGGCTTGCTCGACACGTCATACGTCACGCGCGAGATGCCTTCGATCTCATTGATGATGCGACCGGAAACGGTCTCAAGCAGTTCGTAAGGCAGGTGCGCCCAGCGCGCGGTCATGAAGTCGATGGTTTCCACCGCACGCAAGGCCACAACCCACGCGTAACGACGGCCGTCACCTACAACGCCCACCGATTTCACCGGTTGGAACACCACGAACGCTTGGCTGACTTTGTGGTACCAGTCGGCCTTGCGCAGTTCTTCGATGAAGATGTGGTCGGCGCGACGCAGCAGGTCGGCGTATTCCTTTTTCACTTCACCGAGGATGCGCACGCCCAGGCCCGGGCCCGGGAAGGGGTGGCGGTAGACCATGTCGTACGGCAGGCCCAGTTCCAGGCCCAGGCGGCGGACTTCGTCCTTGAACAGTTCGCGCAGCGGTTCGACCAGCTTGAGGTTCATTTCCTCGGGCAGGCCGCCCACGTTGTGGTGGGACTTGATCACGTGCGCCTTGCCGCTCTTGGCGCCGGCCGATTCGATCACGTCGGGGTAGATGGTGCCTTGGGCGAGGTACTTGATGTTGTCCAGGTGTTTGGCCTGGGCATCGAATACGTCGATGAAGGTACGGCCGATGATCTTGCGCTTCTTCTCCGGGTCGGACTCGCCGGCCAGGTTGTTGAGGAACTGCTCTTCGGCGTTGGCGCGGATCACCTTGACGCCCATGTTCTCGGCGAACATGGCCATCACTTGCTCGCCTTCGTGCAGGCGCAGCAGGCCGTTGTCGACGAAGACGCAGGTCAGCTGGTCGCCGATGGCTTTGTGCAGCAGGGCGGCGACCACGGAGGAGTCGACGCCGCCGGACAGGCCGAGCAGCACGTTGTCGGTGCCGACCTGGGCGCGGACGTTGGCGATGGCGTCTTCAGCGATTTTCGATGGGGTCCACAGGGCTTCACACTCGCAGATGTCGAGGATGAAGCGCGACAGGATGCGCCCGCCTTGCTTGGTGTGGGTCACTTCCGGGTGGAACTGCACGCCGTAGTAACGACGCTCGTCGCTGAACATGCCGGCGATCGGGCAGCTCGGGGTGCTGGCCAGGATGTGGAAGTCCTGCGGCATTTTGGTGACCTTGTCACCGTGGCTCATCCACACGTCGAGGCCGAACAGGCCGTCGGCGTCGATGTGGTCTTCGATGCCGTCCAGCAGGCGGCTCTTGCCGACCACGTCGACACGGGCGTAACCGAATTCACGCAGCTCGGAGCCTTCGACCTTGCCGCCCAGTTGCTCGGCCATGGTCTGCATGCCGTAGCAGATACCGAAGACCGGCACGCCGAGGTCGAATACCGCTTGCGGGCAACGCGGGCTGTCGGCTTCGTGCACGGACTCGGGGCCGCCGGCGAGGATGACGCCCTTGGGCGCGAATTCGCGAATCGCTTCGTCATCCATGTCGAACGGGTGCAGCTCGCAGTACACGCCGATTTCACGCACGCGGCGGGCGATCAGTTGGGTGTACTGGGAACCGAAGTCGAGGATCAGGATGCGGTGGGCGTGAATGTCGAGGGCCATGAAGTCAGTCTCGTCTAATGAATCAGAAACAACTCGGGGCTGAAAGAACAGCCCCGGTTACTTAACGTTTTGCTGGAAGCTTCAACCTACGCGGTAGTTTGGCGCTTCCTTGGTGATCTGCACGTCGTGGACATGGGATTCAGCCATGCCGGCGCCGGTGATCCGTACGAACTCTGGCTTGGTGCGCATTTCTTCGATGTCGGCGCTGCCGGTGTAGCCCATCGAGGAGCGCAGGCCGCCCATCAGTTGATGGATGATCGCGCTCAGGGTGCCCTTGTACGGCACACGGCCTTCGATGCCTTCCGGGACGAGCTTCTCGGCGCCTGCCGAGGAGTCCTGGAAGTAACGGTCGGAAGAACCTTGCGCCTGGGACATGGCGCCCAGCGAACCCATGCCGCGGTAAGCCTTGTACGAACGGCCCTGGAACAGTTCGATCTCGCCCGGCGCTTCTTCGGTACCGGCGAACATCGAGCCCATCATCACGCAGGAGGCACCGGCCACGATGGCCTTGGACAGGTCACCGGAGAAACGGATGCCACCATCGGCGATCAACGGCACGCCGGTGCCTTCAAGGGCCGCGGCGACGTTGGCGATGGCGCTGATTTGCGGCACACCTACACCGGCGACGATCCGCGTGGTGCAGATCGAGCCAGGGCCGATACCGACCTTGACCGCATCCGCGCCAGCTTCGGCCAGGGCCTTGGCGGCGGCGCCGGTGGCGATGTTGCCGCCGATCACTTGTACCTCAGGGAAGTTCTGCTTGACCCAGCGCACGCGGTCGATCACACCTTTGGAATGACCGTGGGCGGTGTCGACCACCACCACGTCAACACCGGCAGCGACCAGGGCCGAAACGCGGTCGCCGGTGTCTTTGCCGGTACCGACGGCGGCGCCGACGCGCAGACGACCTTGGTCATCCTTGCTGGCCAGCGGGTAAGCCTTGGCTTTTTCGATGTCGTTGACGGTCATCATGCCCTTGAGCGCGAATTTGTCATCGACGATCAGCACGCGCTCGATGCGGTGCTTGTGCAGCAGTTCGCGCACATCGTTCTTGTCGGCGCCTTCCTTGACCGTGACCAGGCGCTCTTTAGGCGTCATCACTTCGCGAACGGTGACTTCAAGACGGTTCTCGAAACGCACGTCACGGGAGGTGACGATGCCGACCAGGTCGCCATCGTGCAGTACCGGAACGCCGGAGATATTGTGCAGGCGGGTCAGTTCGAACAGGTCACGCACGGTGGCGTCGGCTTCGATGGTGATTGGATCTTTCACCACACCGGCTTCGTAACGCTTGACCTTGCGCACTTCGGCAGCTTGCTGCTCGATGGTCATGTTCTTGTGGATGATGCCGATGCCGCCTTCCTGAGCCATGGCGATGGCCAGACGGGCTTCGGTGACGGTGTCCATGGCAGCGGAAACCAGGGGAATATTCAGCTCGATGCCACGGGTTAGGCGGGTCTTGAGACTGACTTCGTTAGGGAGCACCTCGGAATAACCGGGCACTAGGAGAATGTCGTCGAATGTCAGAGCTTCTTGGCTGATACGCAGCATCGCGGGGGCTCCCGAGCGGGAAAATGGAAGCGCGCCATTATACTCAGACACCCTTCAGGTCTCAATGTAAAACTCTGACATATTTGGGAATAGTGATAGATGGAGAAATCTGGCTCCACCTGATCGTTCCCGCGCTCTGCGTGGGAATGCATCCTGTGACGCTCCGCGTCAGGACTTTAAGGCGGGACGCAGAGCGTCCAAGGCGGCATTCCCACGCGGAGCGTGGGAACGATCACGGAGAGGAGGGGTTAAAGCTCGACTTTGACCCAGGCGATCTTCTGGTCCAGCCAATCGGCAAATTCATCGATAAAGCTCTGCTTGAACCCCGCCTCCGCCCAGTTGTTGAAGATAAATCCAAGGTTGGAAAACCCGCATTCCTGCAGGAACAGGAAGCCGTTGATGTCATCTTCATGCCCGCACAACGGGCAGGTGAAATTGTCGGTGTGGCCGGGCATCCAGTCTTCCAGGCTGTCGAACAGCGCTTCGCCGACCTCTTTCAGGCATTCGGGGCAGCCGGCTTCTTCGAGAAAACCCTTGGCCGGCGTGTAGATGCAGCGCTTGTAGATGATTTCCAGGCCATTGATCGGCTCGTTGAACGGCAACGCTTCGGGGTGCAGCACCACCGCGCGGGCACCGTCGGCCAGGGCATAGCCCATGCGGTTGCCGGTGCCCCCGCAGGTGGTGAGTTCTTCCTTGACGATGTTCTTGCGCACCAACCAGCGCACGATCGCCCGGGCGCGGGGTTCGTGGACGGGCAAGGTGGAGATTTTCGGGACAAGGATGCTTTGGGAGTTCATGGTACCTGGAGCCCTGCGGTGAGGCGTCTGACGCCTTCGCGAGCAAGCCCGCTCCCACATTGGACTGCATTCCTACAGGAGAAACGCGATCAATGTGGGAGCGGGCTTGCCCGCGATAGGGCCTTGAAGGCTGGCAGCTTAATCCCTGAAAAAATCAGGTCAAGCACTCAAATACCGCCCGATCAGCGCAATCCCGCTCGCCAACACCAACCAGGTTACCACCCTTACAAACGCCTCACGGGACATCCGCATCGTCAGCCCGCGCCCGCACCACACCCCCAGCGCCATCGCCGGCAACAGACAAACCGCCAGCATCAACAAGGGCAGATCCGCATACACCCCGGCGATAAGGAACAGGCTCAAGCGCACCACCGTGCTGCAACTGATCAGCGCACTCTGGGTGGCCCGCGCCGCGTCCTTGGGCAAGCGGCTATTCAGGTAGAGCGCATATAAAAACCCGCCGCTGCCGAACAACGCGCCAAACAAGCCGCCGACCGTGCCCATGGGAATCGACCAGCCCGCCGCCAACTGCGCTGGCCGCGCCTTTACCGCCAGGCTGTAGATCGCGTAGGCGCTGATAAACAGGCCCATCAGCAACAGCAACAGGTCCGAATGCAGGTTGAGCAGGAACACCACGCCTAATGTGCAGCCTATGGCCATGCACGGCAGTAATCGCAGCAGTTCCGCTTTGTTCACGTCCCACCGCGATTGCAGCAGATTGCCGAACGCCGCCACAAAATCCAGCAACACCAGCAGCGGGATGATTTTCGACAGTGGCATGAACAGGATCAGGACCGGCCCCGCCACCAACGCCGTACCGAAGCCGGCGATGCCAAACACGATGTACGCCACGACAATGCCCAGGCCGATAATCAGCCAGTCCACACCGCCAAACGACCACTGACTCATCAGCTCAACCGGGCTCATGGGCAATTCCTTATTCGAGAGCGTTTCACTTTAGCCATTGGCGAGGGATGCGACTAATATCTTCAAAGCCCTCGACCTATCTTGAAAAGGCATGACGCGTGATTTCCACCCGCCAACTGCGTTACTTCGTTGAAATCGTCGACAGCGGCAGCTTCAGTGCCGCCGCCGAACGCCTGTTCGTGGCGCAATCGGCCTTGAGTCGGCAGATCAAGGCCATGGAAACCCAACTGCAGACCGCACTGTTCGAACGCACCGCGCGCCAACCCCGGCTCACGGCGGCGGGCGAAGCGTTCTATCCGCGAGCACGCAACCTGCTGAGTGAGTTGCTCAGGGCGGGTGAAATGGCGACCCAAGTGGGCAACGGCGAACGGGGCACGCTGCGCCTGAGCCATTCGAGCACGGTGCCGATGAGCGGCCCGTTGCTGCAAGGTATTAGCACTTGGCTGGAGCGCAGCCCTGGGGTGTCGATGGATATCGCCAAGCTGTCCTCCGAAGCGCAGTTGGAAGACATCGCCGACGGCCGCCTGGACGTTGGGCTGCTGCGCCTGCCCGTGTTGCGCCAGCGTGACGGCGTGCGTGTGGTGCCTTTGTACAGCGAGCCGTTATGGCTGGCGGTGCCACCCAACCATCCCTTGGTGGGCAGCCATACGCCGGTGGAGTTGGCGCAGCTCAAGGACGAGGCGTTTATTTCCATTCCTCATCCTCAGCGCGGCGGCCTGAGTTATCTGTCAGCCGAGTTGTGCATGCGCGCGGGATTTTTTCCCAAGGCCGCGCGGGTGATGTCACGCAAGACCACCCAGCTGCAGCTGATCCAGGCCGGCTTCGGTATTGCCTTGTTACCAAAATCCATGCGGGACATCGCCCCGATCAACCTGCACTTTTTGCCCCTGGCCGACCCGGACTGCCTCAGCACCGTGGCCCTGGCCTGCGCGCAGGCGCCTAGCGCGCTGGTGGAGCAGTTCTGTCAAACCTTGCACGAATGCCTATAAACTGCCGACCATGATTAAAGATCCTTTTGCCCGACTGGGCCTGGACCGCGAAGTCCTGACTGTCAGCCAGCTCAACGGCCGCGCGCGGGTGTTGCTGGAAGACGTGTTCACCAATATCTGGGTCGAAGGCGAGATCTCCAACCTCGCCCGCCCGGCTTCCGGCCACGTGTATTTCACCCTCAAGGACAGCGGCGCGCAGGTGCGTTGTGCACTGTTTCGCAACAATGCCGCGCGGGTACGCCAGGCGTTGAAGGACGGCCTGGCGGTAAAAGTGCGCGGCAAGGTCTCGCTGTTCGAAGGCCGTGGCGATTACCAACTGATCCTCGACACCGTGGAGCCGGCCGGTGACGGTGCGTTGCGCCTGGCTTTCGATGCGTTGAAGGAAAAGCTCAGCGCCGAAGGCCTGTTCAGCGTCGAGCGCAAGGTGCCGCTGCCGGCGCATCCTCGGCGCATTGGCATTATCAGTTCGCCGACCGGCGCGGTGATCCGCGACATCATCAGCGTGTTCCGCCGCCGCGCGCCCAACATCGAACTGACGCTGATCCCCACCGCCGTGCAAGGTCGCGAAGCCATCACGCAGATCGTCCGTGCGCTGAAACTCGCCGACGCCCGCGGCTTCGACGCGCTGATCCTGGCCCGTGGCGGCGGTTCGCTGGAAGACCTCTGGTGCTTCAACGAAGAGGCGGTGGCACGCGCGGTGGACGCCTGCGTCACGCCCATCGTCAGCGCCGTCGGGCATGAAACCGATGTGTCCATCAGCGACTTCGTGGCGGACGTGCGCGCCCCTACCCCCTCCGCCGCCGCTGAATTGCTGGCACCGGACGCCAGCCACCTGGTGCGCCAAGTCGAGAACCTGCACCGCCGCCTGGTGATGCTGATGCGCAACCGCCTGCGCCACGACCGCCTGCGCCTGGAAGGCATGGCCCGGCGCCTGCGTCATCCTGGCGAACGTCTGCGCCAGCAGGCCCAGCGTCTGGACGACCTGGACATGCGCCTGCGCCGCGCGTTCGAGCGTGGCCTCAACACCCGTCGCGAACGCCTGATCCGCCTGGAGACCCGCCTCGCCGGGCAACATCCGGGCCGTCAACTGGCCCTGCTGCGCCAGCGTCTGGACAGCCTCGCCGAACGCCTGCCCCGTGCCATGCGCGAAGGCCTCAAGGCGCGGCGCCTGCAACTGCAAAGCCAGGTGCAGACGCTGCACGTGGTCAGCCCGCTGGCAACCTTGGGCCGTGGGTACAGCATCTTGCTGGACGAGCGCGGCCAGGCGATTCGCAATGCAGCGCAAACCCACACCGGCCAGCGCCTGACCGCGCGCCTCGGTGAAGGCCAATTGCAAGTGCGGGTGGAAGACAACCACCTGACACCTGTCACCCTTTCGTTATTGGATTGATTGATGCCACGTTTCTTTAGCCTGCTGATGTTGTTTTGCCTTGCCTTCAACGCCCACGCCGACAGCTACATCACCCGCACCTTGAACAAACCGGTGCCGGGTGGCGTGGCCGTGGTTGAACTAGGGCCTGCGGCAGCGGCGCCCAAAGCCACCTATCAGGGCAAGCCCGTGCTGGTGGTGAAGGAGGCGGACACCTGGCTGGCGATCGTCGGCATCCCATTGACGGTCAAGCCGGGCAACGAGCGCATTAGTAGCGGTGGGCGTACCTTGCCGTTTATCGTCGGTTACAAAAAGTACCCGGAGCAACGCATCACCCTGAAAAACAAAAGCCAGGTGAACCCCGAGCCGGCGCAGCTCAAGCGCATCGAGGCGGAGCTGGCGGTGCAGATCAAGGCCTACCGCAGTTTCAGCCCGAACCTGCCGAGCAACCTGGTGCTCGACAAACCGGTGAACGGGCCGCTGTCGAGCAAGTTTGGCGTGCGACGGTTCTTCAACGGTGAAGAGCGTAATCCCCATTCGGGCCTGGACTTCGCCGTGCCCGCCGGCACGCCGATCAAGACCCCGGCGAACGGTAAAGTGATTCTGGTGGGCAACTATTTCTTCAATGGCAACACGGTATTTGTCGACCACGGCCAGGGCTTTATCAGCATGTTCTGTCACATGTCGACGATCGACGTGAAAGTGGGCCAGCAACTGGCGCGCGGCGCAGTGGTGGGCAAGGTCGGCTCGACGGGCCGCGCGACAGGGCCGCACATGCATTGGAATGTCAGCCTGAACGATGCGCGGGTTGATCCGGCGATCTTTATTGGCGCGTTCCAGCCTTGATATAAAGGGCGAGGCGACGGGCCTCATCGCGGCATAGGTATCTACACAACTTTCAAAGGCTAAGAAATCTCCCTGTAGTGAGCGGGCTTGTCCCGCGCTGGGCTGCGAAGCCGCCCCAAACCAGACGATCTGGTTTCATCTGGAACACTACGGTGTCCTTATTGGGGCCGCTTCGCAGCCCAGCGCGGGCGGTGCGACGATTCGCCAAGCCCGCTCACTACAAAGATGTGTAGATACCTATGCTCATCGCGGGCAAGCCCGGCTCCCACAGGTGAGCGCATTGCAAGTGTGGGAGCTGGCTTGCCTGCGATAGCGCCAGGCCAGTCACCTCGATTGCGCAGCTGATAAACGCAACGCAAACAAAGCATAGAAAACTCAGCTTTTCGGCAACAAAATCTCGACTTCTACACTAATAGAAGAACTTATCTCAATTTTTTCCGACTGCTTGCCATCTTTCACCCCGGCGGTTAGGGTTGAGCTTATGAAAACCTCTCACACCCTCATTCAGCTCCGCCAGCACCGCAGCCTGTGCCTCGTCAGCGCACGACTGCCAGGCTGAATCGATCTGCCTCGTCTTGCAAAAACATCCCAAAAACAGTTCTACGGCAGGCCGCCTTTTCTCGGCCCCTACAACAAAGGATTTCCCGATGAGCATGCTCAAAGACCCGTCTTCGAAGTACCGCGCGTTTCCGACCATTGATATCCCGGACCGCACCTGGCCTTCGAAAACCATCACCACCGCGCCGATCTGGTGCAGTTCCGACCTGCGTGATGGCAACCAGTCGCTGATCGAGCCGATGGACGCGGCGAAAAAGCTGCGCTTCTGGAAGACGCTGGTGGCTGTGGGCGTCAAGGAAATCGAAGCCTCGTTCCCGGCCGCGTCGCAAACCGATTTCGACTTCGTGCGCACCCTGATCGAAGACAACCACATCCCCGAGGACACCACCATCCAGGTGCTGACCCAGGGCCGTGAAGACTTGATTGCGCGCACCTTCGAATCCCTGCGCGGCGCCAAGAAAGCCATCGTGCATTTGTACAATGCCACTTCGCCGTCGTTCCGCCGCATTGTGTTCAACCAGGACAAGGACGGCATCAAGGCCATCGCGGTCAACGCCGCCAAGCTGTTCGTCAAATATGCCGCGCAGCAGCCGGAAACCCAGTGGACCTTCGAATATTCCCCCGAGACCTTCAGTGCCACTGAGCTGGAGTTCGCCAAGGAAGTCTGCGATGCGGTGATCGAGGTGTGGAACCCGACGCCCGAGCACAAGATGATCCTCAACCTGCCGGCCACCGTGGAGTGCGCCACGCCGAATATCTATGCCGACCAGATCGAGTGGTTCGGTCGCCATATCAACCGGCGTGACAGCGTGATCATCAGCCTGCACACCCACAACGACCGTGGCACCGGCGTGGCCGCTACCGAGCTGGGCCTGATGGCCGGCGCCGACCGCGTCGAAGGCTGCCTGTTCGGCAACGGCGAGCGTACCGGTAACGTCGACCTGGTCACCGTGGCCTTGAACATGTACACCCAGGGCCTCGACCCACAGCTGGACTTCTCCGACATCGACGGCGTGCGCAAGGTCGTCGAGGAGTGCAACCAGATCCAGGTGCACCCACGTCACCCGTATGTCGGCGACCTGGTGCACACCGCGTTCTCCGGCTCTCACCAGGACGCGATCCGCAAGGGCTTCTCCCAGCAGAAAGACGATGCACTGTGGGAAGTACCGTACCTGCCGATCGACCCCGCCGACATCGGCCGCAGCTACGAAGCGGTGATCCGCGTGAACAGCCAGTCGGGCAAGGGCGGCATTGCCTACCTGCTGGAGCAGGAATACGACATCAGCTTGCCGCGCCGTATGCAGATCGAATTCAGCCAGGTGGTGCAGGCCGAAACCGACCGCGTCGGCCTTGAAATGACCGCGCCGCAGATCTACGCCTTGCTGCAGCGTGAGTACCTGCAAGCCAACACCCCGTACGCGCTGGTCAGCCACCGCTTGCAGGAAGAGAACGGCAACAGCTTTGTCGAGGTGGAAGTCTCGGGCAAGGGCCAGGGCGAAACCAACCTGCACTGGAAAGGCAAAGGCAACGGCGCGCTGGAAGCATTGGTGGCGGGCTTGCCGATTGGTGTGGAGATCATGGATTACAACGAACATGCGATTGGTGCGGGTACCAACGCTAAAGCGGCGGCGTACATCGAGTTGCGCGTGAATGGCGAGCGTCCGGTGCATGGCGTGGGTATCGATGAAAACATCACGACCGCGAGCTTCAAGGCGCTGTTCAGTGCGCTGAACCGCTCGTTGAGCCAACAGGAAGCGAAAGCGGCGTAACGGGCTGCTCAAATGTGGAAAGGCCTCTGGGTGAGAACTCAGGGGCCTTTTTTTGTTGGCTGGGCGGGCCTCTTCGCGAGCAAGCCCGCTCCCACATTTTGACCGTATTCCTACAGGATAAACACGGTCGAATGTGGGAGCTGGCTTGCTCGCGAAAGCGGTCTGTCAGACAAACTGAAAGCTATCGGCATCCAGGTTCGCCGGGAACTTGGCGCGATACGCCGCCAATTCGCCCGCATCCAGGCTCACCAGAAACACCCCATCCGCCTCCCCCGCGCTCAGCAAGGTCTCACCCTGAAAATCCAGCACTTGGCTGTCGCCGGTATAAGCGAATCCCTTCCCATCCGTGCCGACCCGATTCACCGCCGCCACATAACACAAATTCTCGATGGCCCGCGCCGGCAATAAGCGGTTCCAGTGCAACCGCCGCGCACCCGGCCAGTTGGCGGTATACAGCAACAAGTCGGTATCCTGGGCATCGCGACTCCACACCGGGAAGCGCAGGTCGTAGCAAATCAACGGACGGATACGCCAGCCCTTCAATTCGAACTGCACCTGGCGCTTGCCGGGGGTGTAGTGGTCATGCTCGCCCGCCATGCGGAACAGGTGGCGCTTGTCGTAATGCAACACTTCGCCATCGGGACGCGCCCACAGCAAGCGATTGCGGTGGCTGCCGTCAGCGGCCTGGATGATCACGCTGCCGGTGATCACCGCGTTGTACTTCGCCGCCTGGGCCTGGAGCCAGTGATGGGTGGGACCGTTCTCTGGCTCGGCGAGGCTGGCCGACTCCATGGAAAAGCCGGTGGTGAACATCTCGGGCAGCACGATCAGATCGGCGCCCCTGGCCTGCTCCAGCAGCCGCTCGAAATGGTCGAGGTTAGCCTGGCGGTCGTGCCAGGCCAGGGTGGTCTGCACCAGGGCGATATTCAGGTTGGGCAAAGCGGTCAAATCACGCATAGTTTTTCGGCTGCCTGTCGCAGCGTGTCCTCGCGTTTGGCAAAGCACAGGCGCACCAGGCGCTGGCCTTGGGGTGGGTTGCGGTAGAACACCGAGATGGGAATTGACGCCACGCCGTGCTCGCGCGTCATCCATTCGGACATGGCGACATCATCCAGGTCCGGACGAATCCTGGAATAATCCACCAGCTGAAAGTAAGTCCCCGCCGATGGGCTGAAGTTGAACCGCGACGGCGCCAGCAACTGGCAGAACAGGTCGCGCTTGGCCTGGTAGAACGCCGGCAGCGCAACCACATGCTGCGGGTGCTCGGCCATGAAGTCGGCCAGCGCGTACTGCAACGGCGTCACGCCACAGAAACTGACGTATTGATGCACTTTGCGCAGCTCGGCCGTGAAGGCCGGCGGCGCAACTACATAGCCAGTCTTCCAACCGGTGACGTGATAAGTCTTGCCGAACGAACTGACCACGAACGCACGCGGGTACAGCTCCTCATGGGCCAGTACGCTGACGTGGGGCACATCGTCGAACACCAGGTGTTCATACACTTCATCGCTGAGCAGATAAATATCGCGCCCGCGAATCAGCTCGGCCAGTTGGTCCAATTCCTCACGGCTGACCAGCGCGCCGCTGGGATTGTGCGGGCTATTGAGCACAATCATGCGCGTGCGTGGCGACAGCGCGGCCTTGATGCGCTCAAAATCCAGGCTGAAATCCTGCAAGTCCAGTTGCACATGCACGCAGCGCCCACCAGCCAGCTCTACCGAGGGCGCGTAGCTGTCGTAGCAAGGGTCGAAAATGATCACTTCGTCACCGTTGCGGACCACAGCCTGGATCGCGCAGAAAATGCCCTGGGTGGCGCCGGGCGTGATGGTGACTTCAAGGTCGGCATCGACGCTGACACCGTAGCTGCGGGCAATCTTCGCCGCCACCTGCTGGCGCAGCGCGGGCAAACCGCTCATCGGTGCGTATTGGTTATGGCCGCTGGCAACGTGTCGACCCACGGCGTCGAGCAAATCTTGAGGGCCATTGAAGTCGGGGAAACCCTGGGACAGGTTGATTGCGCCGGTTTCGGCCGCCAACTGCGACATGCTGGTGAAAATGGTCGTGCCGACGTTCGGCAGCTTGCTGGTGATCATGAAAGGCCCCTGCAGATGAGGCCCAAGTTTTAAGCTGCCTGCTGCATCGGGTCAAGGCGCAAACCATCGCGCACAAAAAAGGGCTCGCAATGAGCCCTTTTTTGGCAAGTCGATATCAGCGCTTGTCGCGGCGCTTTTTGTCGGCTTTCTTGTGATGCGTCATCATCCGGCGCTTTTTGTTGACCTGGCGGTCGGTAAGGCTGTTCTTGTTACCTTCGTACGGGTTCTCGCCGCCCTTGAACTCGATGCGGATCGGCGTGCCGACCAGTTTCAAGACACGGCGGTAGGTGTTTTCCAGGTAGCGCACATAGGACTTGGGCACCTTCTCGATCTGGTTACCGTGGATCACGATAATCGGCGGGTTGGCACCACCCAGGTGGGCGTAACGCAATTTGATCCGGCGGTTGTTGACCATCGGCGGCGCGTGCTCGCCCACCGCGTCTTCCAGGATCTGGGTGAGGCGGTTGGTCGGCCAGCGCGTGACCGCGGACTTGAACGAGTTCTGTACGGAGGCGTAGAGGTTGCCCACGCCGGTGCCGTGCAGCGCCGAGATGAAGTGGATATCGGCGAACTCGACGAAGAACAGGCGACGCTGCAGCTCGATCTTGACGAAATCGCGCTCGCTCGGCGTCATGCCGTCCCACTTGTTGATCGCGATTACCAGGGCCCGACCGGCTTCCAGGGCGAAGCCCAGCAGGTTCAGGTCGTGGTCCACCACGCCTTCGCGGGCGTCCATCACGAAGATCACCACGTTGGCGTCTTTGATCGCTTGCAGGGTTTTGACCACGGAGAATTTTTCAACTTCTTCGTGGATCTTGCCGCGCTTGCGCACACCGGCGGTGTCGATCAGCGTGTACTTCTCGTCGTTGCGCTCGAACGGGATGTAGATGCTGTCGCGGGTGGTGCCGGGTTCGTCATAGACGATTACCCGGTCTTCACCGAGCATACGGTTGACCAGGGTCGACTTGCCGACGTTAGGACGGCCGATGATGGCGATCTTGATACCGTCTTTTTCGCTCGGGCCAGGAATGCGCTTGGCTTCCTCACCTTCGGCGACGATCTCTTCCTCACCCTCTTCTTCCTCATCGTCATCCTTGGGAAAGGTGCTGAGGGCAATTTCCAGCATCTGCGTGATGCCGCGACCGTGGGCGCCGGCAACCGGGATCGCGTCGCCCAGGCCCATCGGGCTGAATTCGGCGCGGGCCGCCTCAGGATCGATGTTGTCGATCTTGTTCGCGACCAGGTAGGAACGCTTGTTGCGCTTGCGCAAATGCTCGCCAATCATCTGGTCGGCGGCGGTGTAGCCCGCACGGGCGTCCACCAGGAACAACACGACATCGGCTTCTTCAATGGCCAGCAGCGACTGCTCGGCCATTTTTTCGTCCATGCCATGTTCGTCACCGGAAATACCACCGGTGTCGACAATAATGTAGGAGCGCCCTTGCCACTTTGCCTCACCGTATTGGCGATCACGGGTCAGACCGGACAAGTCGCCGACGATGGCGTCGCGAGTCCTGGTCAGGCGGTTGAACAAGGTGGACTTGCCGACGTTAGGTCGGCCCACCAGGGCGATTACGGGAACCATGCGGCTCTCCACTTCGTTATTTCAGAAAATACAAAAGCCGCTGCAGGGCAGCGGCTGGTGCTCGGGGCAGCATCGTCAGATGCCGCATGCCCTGCCGAAGCAGGGCCGCCTGGGTGTTACCCCAAGCAGGGTTGTTACTTGATGGTCAGGGCTTCCAGCTTGCCGCTGTTGCCATACACATACAGCATGTTACCCACCACCAGCGGACGCGCACGCAGGCCGTCGCTGTCGATACGCTCGCGACCGACAAAGCGACCGTCCACCTGGCTCAGCAGGTGCAGGTAGCCTTCGAAGTCACCCACGGCCACGTAGCTGGAAAACACTTCCGGTGCCGATAGTTGGCGGCGAGCCAGGGAATCGTTGCTCCACAATGCAGTGGTGGAACGCTCGTCGACACTTTCGACAGTGCCGGATGCCAGGCTCACATAGACGCTGCCAAAACCTTGGGCGACACCGGCGTAGCTGGAAGCATCACGCTGCCAGTTAACGCGACCGCTCTGCAGGTCCAGTGCCGCCACACGGCCCTGGTAGGTAGCGACGTAGAGGGTTTCACCGGACAGCAGCAAGCCGCCATCGATGTCCACGACGCGATCCAGCTCGGAACGGCCTTGCGGGATGGCCACACGGGTCTCCCAGGCCGGCACGCCGTTGCGGGTATCCAGGGCGACCACTTTACCGGTCGACAGGCCTGCAACGGCCAGATTGTTGGTCACAATCGGACCACTGGTACCGCGCAACGTCAGCACCGCCGGGGTGCTGTCGTACAACCAGCGCTGTTCGCCAGTGCTGGCGTCCAGGCCGATCACGCGGTCATCCTGGGTTTGTACCACGACGATATCGCCGTTGGTGGCAGGCGGTGCGAGCACTTCACTGGTCACGCGAGCGCGCCATTTCTCTTCACCGGTGCTGGAATCCAGGGCCACGACTTCGCCCTTGAGCGTGCCGAGCATCACCATGCCATAACCCACGCCTACGGCGCCGGACACAGGCAGATCGAGATCCTTGGACCACTTCACGTCGCCGTTCATGCGGTCCATGGAGGTCACCACGCCGGTGACATCAGCGGCCACAATGTTGTCGCCGTCAATTGCCGGCACCAACATATTGTACGTCTCGCCCTGACCGTCACCGATGGAGCGGCTCCACTGCTTTTGCAGGACCACTTCTTCCTTGAAGCTGGTCAGCTCCGCAGGCGGCAGTTCTTTTTTACTGTTGCTGCTGCAACCCGCGGCCAGAACGGCCAGAGCCAGCAATGCTGCATGTTTCCACCGGATCACGTCACGCATCCCCTTTGGCCAGGTCGTCCAGCTTGATTTGTAAGCCACCGACCGCCGCTTCATCAGACAGCGCCGCCTTGGCTTTTTGGTACGCAGCATTGGCTTCGTCGGTACGACCCAATTGGACCAACAGGTCACCCTTGAGCTCTTCGCGAGTGGCTACAAATGCCTTGTCAGCATCGCCGTCGAGCAGTTTGAGTGCTTCGTCGGCCTTGTTCTGTGCCGCCAGTACCTGAGCCAGGCGCTGACGTGCGATTTCACCCAGGGTCGGGTTGGTCGGCTTGTCGGCGATGGCCTTCAGCTCTGCGGCGGCATCGTCCAGCTTGCCGGTATCGACCGCGACTTTCGCGACGAACAGGCTACCGTATTGGGCGTAGGTGCTACCGCCGAATTCGTTCTTCAGCTTGCCGGCCAGGTCCGCAACCTGCGCGGGGTCCGGTTTGCCATCCGGCGTCAGCGTGGTTTCCAGCAATTGCTGATAAACGATCGAGGCGCCCTGGGACTGGTTGGCCTGATACTTGGTCCAGGCTTGCCAGCCGAACACCACCACTAAAGCCAGCAGACCGCCTGTGACCAGGGGCTTGCCGTTACGCTGCCACCAGTCCTTGAACTCGGCCAGTTGATCATCATCAGAACTCGACACCCCAGTACTCCTTAATCGCTAAATTCGGCTGTTCGACAGCTTCAACCCTGCACGACGCAGGTGGCCAAGTGCGCAGCGAGCGCATCAAAGGCAATGTTCTGTTGCTCGCCCTGGCCACGCAGGGGTTTGAAACCTATCACTTGCTGGGCCAGCTCGTCCTCGCCGAGGATCAGCGCATACAGCGCGCCGCTCTTGTCGGCCTTCTTGAACTGGCTCTTGAAGCTGCCGGCGCCGGCGTTCACCTGCAGGCGCAGGTTCGGCAGTTGGTCACGCACTTTTTCGCTCAAGGCCAGGGCTGCCAGTTCGGCAGCCTCGCCAAAGGCGCAAAGGTACACGTCCACCTGACGGGAAATTTCTTCAGGGACCTGCTCCAGGGTCTCAAGCAGCAGGATCAACCGCTCGATACCCATGGCGAAACCTACACCGGTCGTCGGCTTGCCGCCCATCTGCTCGACCAGGCCGTCGTAGCGCCCACCGGCACACACGGTGCCCTGGGCGCCGAGCTTGTCGGTGACCCACTCGAACACGGTTTTGCTGTAGTAGTCGAGGCCGCGCACCAGCTTTGGATTGATGACGTAGGGAATACCAGCCGCATCCAGACGAGCCTTGAGGCCCTCGAAGTGCGTGCGGGATTCGTCGTCCAGGTAGTCGGCCATTTTCGGCGCGTCGACCAGCACCGCCTGGGTGTCGGCATTTTTGGTATCAAGCACGCGCAGCGGGTTGGTCTTCAGGCGGCGCTGGCTGTCTTCGTCCAACTTGTCCAGGTGGGCAGACAGGTACTCGACCAGCGCGACCCGGTAGCGGCCACGGGACTCACTGGTGCCCAGGCTGTTGAGCTCAAGCTTGACCGCGTCGCGGATGCCCAACTGGCCCCACAGGCGCCAGGTCAGCACGATCAGCTCGGCGTCGATGTCCGGACCGTCCAGGTTGAACACTTCGCAACCGATCTGGTGGAATTGGCGATAACGGCCTTTCTGCGGACGCTCGTGGCGGAACATCGGGCCGATGTACCACAGTTTCTGGGTTTGGCCGCCACCCGTGATGCCATGCTCCAGTACAGCGCGAACGCATGCGGCGGTGCCTTCCGGACGCAGGGTCAGGGAGTCGCCATTGCGGTCTTCAAAGGTGTACATCTCTTTTTCGACGATGTCGGTCACTTCACCGATGGAGCGCTTGAACAGCTCGGTGAATTCGACGATCGGCATGCGGATCTGCTTGTAACCGTAGTTATCCAGCAGGCGCGCGACCGTGCTTTCGAAGTAGCGCCACAGTGGCGTCTGCTCCGGCAGGATGTCGTTCATGCCGCGAATGGCTTGCAGAGACTTGCTCACATCAAATCCTTAAATTCGTTCTTAGCCGCGCGCGATCAGCGCTGCGTCAGCCGCGACCTTTTCGGCCGCTTTCTGGCGGATCAGTTTTTCGAGCTGATCCACCAGATTGTCATTCGTTAACTTCTGCGCCGGCTTGCCGTCGATGTAGATCAGGTTGGGCGTACCGCCGGTCAGGCCCACATGGGCCTCCTTGGCTTCACCCGGCCCGTTCACCACGCAACCGATCACTGCAACGTCCAGCGGCACCAGCAGGTCTTCGAGGCGCAATTCCAGGTCGTTCATGGTTTTCACCACGTCGAAGTTCTGCCGCGAGCAGCTCGGGCAGGCAATGAAATTGATACCACGGGAACGCAAACGCAGGGATTTGAGAATGTCGTAGCCGACTTTCACTTCCTCAACCGGGTCAGCCGCCAGGGAGATGCGGATAGTATCGCCAATCCCTTCGGCGAGCAGCATACCGAGACCCACCGCAGATTTCACTGTGCCTGAGCGTAAACCGCCGGCTTCAGTGATACCCAGGTGCAACGGCTGCACGATTTCCTTGGCCAGCAGGCGGTAGGCTTCTACCGCCATGAACACATCGGAGGCCTTTACGCTGACCTTGAAGTCCTGGAAATTCAGGCGTTCCAGGTGCTCGACGTGGCGCAGCGCCGATTCAACCAACGCCGCGGGAGTAGGCTCGCCGTATTTCTTTTGCAGGTCTTTTTCCAGGGAACCGGCGTTGACGCCGATGCGGATTGGAATGCCACGATCACGGGCCGCGTCCACCACCGCGCGCACACGGTCTTCGCGGCCGATGTTGCCTGGGTTGATGCGCAGGCAGTCCACACCCAGTTCGGCCACGCGCAACGCGATCTTGTAGTCGAAGTGAATGTCGGCAACCAACGGCACCTTGACCAGTTGCTTGATGCGACCGAAGGCTTCGGCCGCGTCCATGTCCGGCACCGACACGCGCACGATGTCCACGCCTGCCGCTTCCAGACGGTTGATCTGGGCAACGGTGGCGGCGACGTCGTTGGTGTCGCTGTTGGTCATGCTCTGCACCGCGATGGGGGCATCGCCACCCACCGGCACCGAGCCGACCCAGATCTTGCGCGATACGCGACGTTTGATTGGAGATTCGCCGTGCATGACTATTGTCCCAACTTGATTCGAGCGGTCTCGCCGCTGGTGAACGGCGCCACGTCCACAGGCTGGCCGTTATAGGCCACTTGCGCGCCACGGGCAAAGCCCAGACGCAGCGTCAAAGGAGGCTTGCCGCCCTGCTCAAGCGTATCTCCCTTACGCTTCAGACCGCTGAACAGCACTTTGCCGTTGCCGTCGGTGAGTTGCATCCAGCAATCAGCGACGAAGGTGATCTGTACGCGGCCATCACCGGCGATCAACGCTGGGGTGGTCGGCGGCGAAATCGCGGGGGCGGCTGGCGTGGCTGCCGCTGGCGCCTGCGCTGGAGCGGCCGGTACGTGGGCCTGGGCGGTTGGAGTGTGGGCCGGCGCAGCTGGCGCGGCGGGAGCCGGAACTGCAGCGGTCGCGGCAGGTGCGGTCTCCGGAGCCGGCTGCTCGCTGGCGACCGGCGCTTCAGGCGCGGCCTGGCTTTCGGCGACCGCCTGGTCTTCCGGCTCGTCCAGCGGATGAATCTGAGTGGTGCCGTCGGCGCTTTCGACCTCGACGTGCTCCATGGCGTTGCTGGTCATGTCCTTGGTGCGCTGGGACGCCTGGTCCTGCCACCAGACGAAACCGCCACCGATCACGGCGATCAGCAGCAACAGGCTGACGATTCGCAAAATGGTGTGGGAAACCCGCGTTGGCTCTTCAATGCGCCCCAGGCCATGCACATTGCTGCCTTGGGAGTCGGTGCCGGTGAACTGGTCGAACTGCTGGACCAGGATGGCCTGATCGATACCCAGCAATTTGGCGTAGGCGCGGATATAGCCGCGGGCGAAGGTGTGCCCAGGCAGCTTATCGAACGCGCCGGCTTCCAGGTTGCCCAGGGACGTGGTGGTCAAATTGAGCTTGAGGGCCACTTCCGCCAGCGACCAACCATTGCTCTCGCGGGCCTGACGCAAGGTGTCGCCTGGGTTTACGCGATTAGCTGCTACAACTTCCGGGTGCGCCGCTTTCATCATTGCTCCGACAGGTATTGCTGATATTCCGGCGTACCGGGATAGAGTCGTTCGAGTTGCTGGCCAAAACGTGCGGCCGTGTCGCGTTCTTCATGAACCGTCGCCAGGCGCACACCGAGCAATAGACTACGTGCATTTTGCCCACTGAGCAGGCTAAAACGCTCGTAATAGTCACGTGCCGGCACATAATGCCTGTCTTCGTAGGACAACTCAGCCATTTCGAGCAATGCCCGAGGCTGGCGACCGTTCAAATGCAGGGCTTTTTCCAGCTGCTGGCGGGCACTGTCGCGCTGGCCCAGGTGGATCGAGGTCACCCCAAGGTTCTCGAACACCCGCGAACGCTCAGGGTAGAGGGTATCGGTGCTGGCCTGCTGGAAATAAAGGGCGGCCTGGTCATAGCGTTTCTGCGCGAACAGGAAGCTGCCGTAGTTGTTCAGCAGCCGCGGGTCGCCAGGGCGTGCGGCCAGGGCCTTGAGGAAATACTGTTCAGCCAGTGCTGGCTCGGCCTGGGCCTGGAACACCAGGGCCAGTGCACCATTGGCGTCGGCATCGTCGCCGTCCAGCTCAAGGGCTTTCTTCAACGGCACCTTGGCCTGCTCGCTCATGCCTTGCTGCAGGTAACCCAAACCGAGTTGCACATAGGCAACGCGCGCCTCTTCACGGCCTTTACCGGTGTGCAACGGGCTGTCATGGCCCGATGAAACACAACCGGCCGCGAGACCGGTAACAAGCAAAAGCAGCGCAAGGCGCAAGGGCATAGAGGTCCTCTCTCAGATTCGATTTACAGCAATCAGCGGCAAATCGTCGGCGGCGTTCAGTTCGCGCCCGGCGATATAACGCTCGCTGCGGCGGGTGCGGTCCATCACCTGCCCTACCAATTGACCACAGGCGGCATCGATGTCTTCACCACGGGTGGTGCGCACGGTGACGTTGTAGCCGGCCTGGTGCAGTTGATCCTGGAAACGGCGAATGGCGTTGTTGCTCGGCCGCTCGTAGCCAGAATGCGGAAACGGGTTGAACGGAATCAGGTTGATCTTGCACGGGGTGTTCTTGAGCAACTCGATCATCTCGACCGCATGCTCGACCTTGTCGTTGACGTCCTTGAGCATGGTGTACTCAATGGTCAAGACACGCTTTTCGCCCAAGGTCGCCATATAACGCTGGCAAGACTCGAGCAGCATCTTAAGCGGATACTTCTTGTTGATCGGCACCAATTGGTTACGCAATGCGTCATTCGGTGCGTGCAGCGACAAGGCCAGCGAGACGTCGATGTGCTTGGCCAGCTCATCGATCATCGGTACCACGCCGGAGGTCGACAGGGTCACACGGCGCTTGGAGATGCCGTAGCCCAGGTCGTCCATCATCAGGTGCATGGCCGCAATGACGTTGTCGAAGTTCAGCAGCGGCTCACCCATGCCCATCATCACCACGTTGGTGATGGCACGGTCGACGGTTGCCGGGACGCTGCCAAAGGATTTGTTGGCAATCCACACCTGGCCGATCACTTCGGCGGCGGTGAGATTGCTATTGAAGCCTTGCTTGCCGGTGGAGCAGAAACTGCAGTCCAGGGCACAGCCTGCCTGGGACGAAACGCACAAGGTGCCGCGCTTGCCCTGGGGAATGTAGACGGTCTCGACGCAGCTGCCGGACGCCACGCGCACCACCCATTTGCGGGTGCCGTCGGTGGAGATGTCCTCGCTGACCACTTCGGGACCACGGACCTCGGCAATGGCCTTGAGCTTGTCGCGCAGGGCCTTGCTGACGTTCGTCATGGCGTCGAAATCGTCGACGCCAAAGTGGTGAATCCATTTCATTACCTGACCGGCACGGAAACGCTTCTCCCCGATTGAGTCGAAGAATTTCTCCATTTCCGGCTGAGTCAGCCCCAGCAGGTTGGTTTTTACAGTCGATGTCGTCATGGATTCACCCTCACTCTTTAAGCCGATGCTTAGCGAGCGGTTACTTCAGTAGCAGCGAAAAAGTACGAGATTTCGCGGGCAGCAGCGGCTTCGGAGTCCGAACCGTGAACAGCGTTGGCGTCGATGGACTCGGCGAAGTCAGCACGGATGGTGCCGGCAGCCGCTTCTTTAGGGTTGGTAGCACCCATCAGTTCGCGGTTCAGCGCGATCGCGTTTTCGCCTTCCAATACCTGGACAACAACAGGACCGGAGATCATGAAGGCAACCAGGTCGCCGAAGAAACCACGAGCGCTGTGCTCAGCGTAGAAGCCTTCAGCTTCGGCTTTGGACAGTTGCTTGAGTTTCGAAGCTACAACCTTCAGGCCGGCTTTTTCGAAACGAGTGGTGATCTCGCCGATGACGTTTTTTGCAACAGCGTCAGGCTTGATGATGGAGAAAGTACGTTGAACAGCCATGGTGTAACTCCAGAAACGGTAATTTACGAAAAATTAAACCCGCGAATTATACGCGGGTTATCAGGTATTGCCTAACTGCGTAAAGGCGGCTCAGTCTGCTTCTTCGATCCACAGGCCCTGAATCGCCTCCAGAACCTTCTCGCCACCCCGGTCAGGAATGTCGTCGAAGTCCGGCAGCTCCATGACGAGGTTGCGCAGCTTGACGAAGTTCACCGTAAGAGGATTGACCTCAGGATGAGCCTCTGCAAGTTGTATAGCGATTTCTTGTACATCAACCCATTTCAGGCTCATGACAGTTCCTTGAATCAATGCGGCGCTTCGGCTGCATGGTTGAGCGAATATTTCGGAATTTCGACGGTGATGTCTTCCGTCCCGACCTTTGCCTGACAGCTTAGACGCGAAGTCGCTTCCAGGCCCCAGGCGCGGTCAAGGAAGTCTTCTTCCAGCTCATCAGCCTCTTCCAGGCTGTTGAAGCCCTCGCGAATAATGCAGTGGCACGTGGTGCAAGCGCACACACCGCCGCAGGCGCTTTCAATTTCGATGTGGTTGTCGTGGGCCACTTCCAGGATGGACTTGCCGGTCTCAGCCTCCACGACCATACCGTCCGGGCAATGCTCGGCGTGTGGCAGAAAAATGATCTGCGGCATCAGTTAATCCTCAAGTTCATTCAGGTTGCGCCCCGCCAGGGCGGCTTTTACCGACTGGTCCATACGACGGGCGGCAAAGGCATCGGTCACTTGCGACAGACGCTTGGTCTGCTGCTCGATGGCGTAACCATCGGTGCCTTTCATCAATTCGGCCAATTCCTGCATCTGCAGGTCGATGACCATGCGTTCCTCGGCATCCAGCAAACGCTCGCCGTCAGCCTCAAGGGCGCCCTGCACCGCTTCGAGCAGGCGCTGGGCATCCACTTGCTGCTCACGCAGCACGCGGGCAACCTTGTCGTCGCCGGCGTATTGGAACGAGTCCTTGAGCATCTTGGCGATTTCGCCGTCGGTGAGGCCGTAGGACGGCTTGACCTGGATGCTGGCTTCGACGCCGGAGGCCAGCTCGCGCGCAGCGACGCTGAGCAAACCATCGGCATCGACCTGGAAGGTCACGCGGATCTTCGCCGCACCGGCTACCATCGCCGGGATACCGCGCAGCTCGAAGCGCGCCAGGGAGCGGCAGTCGCTGATCAGCTCGCGCTCGCCTTGCAGCACATGGATCATCATGGCCGTCTGGCCATCTTTGTAAGTGGTGAAGTCCTGGGCACGGGCGACGGGAATGGTGGTGTTGCGCGGAATCACCTTCTCCATCAGGCCGCCCATGGTTTCCAACCCCAGGGACAACGGAATCACATCGAGCAGCAGCAGTTCGCCGCCATCGCGCTTGTTGCCGGCCAGGGTGTCGGCCTGGATCGCTGCGCCAATGGCGACGACCTGGTCCGGGTCGATTTCAGTCAACGGCTGGCGACCAAAGGCTTCGGCGACGGCGTCACGCACGCGTGGAACGCGGGTGGAACCGCCGACCATGACCACGGCACCGACGTCTTCCAGCTCGATACCGGAATCTCGCACGGCGCGGCGGCAGGCCTTGAGGCTGCGGGCGACCATGGGCTCGATCAACGCGTCAAAGGCTTCGCGCGTCAGCTGGGCCGACCAGCTACCGTAGGAAACTTCTACACTGGCGACGTCCGTCAGCGCTTCCTTGGCGGCGCAGGCGGTTTGCAGCAGGTTGCGCTGCGCGCCCGGGTCCAGGTCGGCGGACAAGCCGGCGCTGCTGATGATCCAGCTCGCAATGGCATGGTCAAAGTCGTCACCGCCCAGGGCGCTGTCGCCACCGGTGGCCAGCACTTCGAAAACGCCGCCGGTCAGGCGCAGGATCGAAATGTCAAAGGTGCCGCCGCCCAGGTCATAAATGGCAACCAGGCCTTCGGCATGCTGGTCCAGACCGTAAGCCACCGCAGCCGCGGTAGGTTCGTTGAGCAGGCGCAGCACGTTCAGGCCGGCGAGTTTCGCCGCGTCCTTGGTGGCTTGGCGCTGCGCATCATCGAAATACGCCGGAACGGTGATCACCGCCCCCACCAGTTCGCCACCCAAGGTGGTTTCCGCACGCTGGCGCAGCACCTTGAGGATATCGGCCGACACTTCCACCGGGCTTTTCGCGCCCTGGACGGTGTCGATGAACGGCATATGGGATTCGCCACCGACAAAGCGGTACGGCAGCTGGTCGCCCAATTGCTTGACATCGGACAGACCACGACCCATCAAGCGCTTGACCGACAGCACGGTGTTGAGCGGATCGGTAGACGCCGCCAGCTTGGCCGACTCGCCGACTTCGGTGCGGTCAGCGTGATAGCGCACGGCGGACGGCAGGATCACCTGGCCGTTGGCGTCGGGCAGCGGCTCGGACAGGCCGCTGCGCACGGCGGCAACCAGTGAATTGGTGGTGCCCAGGTCAATCCCGACCGCCAGGCGACGCTGGTGCGGTTGAGGGCTTTGGCCGGGTTCGGCGATTTGCAGTAGAGCCATGGTAATCAGGTCTTATCTGTCTATCAGGCGTGCATCACGGGCAGCACACTGGGTTAATCGTCGAGGCGCTCTTCTAGCTGGCGCACTTCGTAGGTGAGCTTGTCGAGGAACTGCATGCGCCGCATCAGGCGTTCGGCCTGCTCGCGTTGCGCTGCATCATCCCAACAGGCTGCGAAGCTTTCGTTGAGTTCTTCCTGGGCCGCTTTCAGACGACGCTTGAAGACTGCAACGCCAGCCACATCGGCCTGGTCCTGCAAGTCTTCGAGTTCTTCGCGCCACTGCATCTGCTGCATCAGGAAGTCCGGGTCATGCACGGTGACTTCCATCGGCAACTCACCGCCCTTCATCGCCAGCAAATAACGTGCGCGTTTCGGGGGGCTTTTGAGCGTCTGATAGGCTTCGTTGAGGCTGGCCGATTGCTCCAGCGCCAAGCGTTGCTCACGCTCGGAAGCGTCAGCGAAGCGGTCCGGATGCACGCCACGCGCCAATTCTCGATAGCGCGTGGCAAGCTGCTCGAGGTCCAGGCGAAAGCTCGGCTGCAGCTCGAATAAAGCGAAATGACAAGGAGTACCCACGAGAAGCCTCAGATGTTGAAGCTTTCGCCGCAGCCACATTCACCGCGGACGTTGGGGTTGTTGAACTTGAAGCCTTCGTTCAACCCTTCCTTGACGAAATCGAGCTCGGTGCCGTCCAAGTAGGTCAGGCTTTTCGGGTCGATGATCACCTTTTCGCCGTGACTTTCGAACACCTGGTCTTCCGCAACCACCTCGTCGACAAACTCCAGCACGTAGGCAAGGCCGGAACAGCCCGTGGTGCGAACACCCAGACGAATCCCCTCACCTTTACCGCGCCCATTCAGGGAGCGGCGAATGTGCTGCGCTGCCGCTTCTGTCATGCTGATAGCCATCGTTGACTCCTTACTCGTCGCCAAATACTTAGATCAAGCCTTTCTTCTGCTTGTAGTCGCGAACGGCCGCCTTGATGGCGTCTTCCGCGAGCACCGAGCAGTGGATTTTCACTGGCGGCAAGGCCAGTTCTTCGGCCAGCTGGGTGTTGCTGATGGTGACAGCCTCATCCAGAGTCTTGCCTTTCATCCATTCGGTCGCCAGGGAGCTGGAGGCGATGGCCGAACCGCAGCCGTAGGTCTTGAACTTGGCGTCTTCGATAACGCCAGCGTCGTTGACCTTGATCTGCAGGCGCATCACATCGCCGCACGCCGGAGCGCCGACCATGCCGGTGCCGACATCAGGATCTTCCGCGTTCATCTTGCCGACGTTGCGCGGGTTTTCGTAGTGGTCGATGACCTTTTCGCTGTAAGCCATGGTATTGAATCCTCACTCATCAGGGCCGCTCTGGAACCCTGTAGAAACGCCTGCGTTTTCCGCCACGTTGCTACAGAGCTGGGGTGGCGGCTTCTATAGTTAGTGTGCCGCCCACTCGATCTTGGAAATGTCGACGCCGTCTTTGTACATGTCCCACAGGGGCGACAGGACGCGCAGCTTGTTGACGGCTTCGCAGACTTTCTGCGCGGCGTAGTCGACTTGTTCTTCGGTGGTGAAGCGGCCGAACGTAAAGCGGATCGAGCTGTGCGCCAGTTCGTCGTTGCGGCCCAGGGCGCGCAATACGTACGAAGGCTCAAGGGAGGCCGAGGTGCAGGCCGAACCGGACGAAACCGCCAAGTCCTTGAGCGCCATGATCAGCGACTCGCCTTCGACGTAGTTGAAGCTCAAATTCAGGTTGTGCGGTACGCGGGCGGTCATGCTGCCGTTGATGTACAGCTCTTCAAGATTTTCGACCTGCTTGTAGAAGCGGTCGCTCAAGGCCTTGATGCGTACGTTTTCGGCAGCCATGTCTTCCTTGGCTACACGGAAGGCTTCGCCCATGCCGACGATCTGGTGGGTCGCCAGGGTGCCCGAACGCATGCCGCGCTCGTGACCGCCGCCGTGCATGGTGGCCTCGATACGTACGCGCGGCTTGCGGCTTACGTAGAGGGCGCCGATGCCTTTAGGGCCGTAGGTCTTGTGGGCAGAGAACGACATCAGGTCGACTTTCAGCTTGGACAGGTCGATCTCGACCTTGCCGGTGGACTGAGCGGCGTCGACGTGCAGCAGAATGCCCTTGGAGCGGGTCAATTCGCCAATCGCTTCGATGTCGTTGATGGTGCCGATTTCGTTGTTCACGTGGATCACGGAAACCAGGATGGTGTCTTCACGCAGCGCGGCTTCGATCATGGCCGGGGTGACGATACCGTCGGTGGTTGGCTCGAGGTAGGTGACCTCGAAACCTTCACGCTCCAGTTGGCGCATGGTGTCGAGGACAGCCTTGTGCTCAATCTTGGTGGTGATCAGGTGTTTGCCTTTGGTCGCGTAGAAGTGCGCCGCGCCCTTGATCGCCAGGTTGTCGGACTCGGTGGCACCGGAGGTCCAGACGATTTCGCGCGGGTCGGCGCCCACCAGGTCGGCGACCTGGCGACGTGCGTTCTCGACCGCTTCCTCGGCTTTCCAGCCGAATACGTGGGAGCGGGAGGCCGGGTTGCCGAAGTTTCCGTCAACCAGCAGGCATTCGCTCATTTTTTGCGCGACACGCGGATCAACCGGGGTGGTCGCAGAGTAATCAAGGTAAATCGGCAATTTCATGGACTTTCTCCTAAATCAGGCTGGCTGGCGCGCCGTTAGCTCTGCGGCTGTCACTCGACGGCGGACGCTTCGATCTTGTCCAGACGCGGCGCCTTGGTGTTGCAACGGCGCTGGTCCTGACGCTGGGCTACTTCTTGCACCTCACGGCGAGTCACAAGATCAGCCAAGCTGATACCACTCAAAAACTCATGGATCTGCAGGCTCAAGTCACACCACAAGTGGTGCGTGAGGCAGGTGTCGCCGGCGTGGCAGTCACCCAGGCCCTGGCACTTGGTGGCATCGACGGATTCGTTGACCGCGTCGATCACCTGGGCTACCTGTATGCCCTGCATGTCGCGGGACAATTGATAGCCGCCACCTGGGCCTCTCACGCTGGAAACCAGGTTGCTGCGGCGCAATTTGGCGAACAGCTGCTCCAGGTACGACAGGGAAATGCCTTGGCGCTCGGAGATATCGGCCAGGGACACCGGCCCAGTTTGCGCGTGCAAGGCCAGGTCGAGCATGGCAGTCACCGCGTATCGGCCTTTTGTAGTCAGTCTCATGGACAAGTACCAAGGTGTTTCAGAATGGGAGCAAGTATGCGATTCCCGAGTATTTAAGTCAACTATAAGACCTAGTACTTTAGTCAGGATTACCCGTAAAAAGGGCGCGCGAATCATAGCAGGGTAGGGTGGGGACGAACAGCGGGAACCGGACTACGCCGGAATTGCGGAACCCATGGAGATCAAAATGTGGGAGCGGGCTTGCTCGCGAATGCGGTGTGCCAGTCAATTCATCTGGCACTGACACGCCGCATTCGCGAGCAAGCCCGCTCCCACAGGGGTTTTGTGGTGGCTACGAGAACTTAGCTGGCCTTGGTGGCAGCTTCGTCCTTGATCTCGGCGAAGTCTTCTTCGCGCAGCTCAGGCAGCTCTTTCGCACAGTACGGACTACCCAGGTCCTTCAGCGCGCCGCACATGCCGTCCAGCTTGCCGTCCACCGCCTGCAGGTGGTCGAGCAATTGGCCGATGGCGCGTGCGACTGGGTCGGGCATGTCTTCGCTGACGCCATAGGCATCGAAACCGATCTTCTCGGCCATCGCCTTGCGCTTGGCTTCCTGCTCGTCGCCGACTTCCGGCTTGACAATGATCCGGCCGGGAATCCCCACCACCGTCGCGCCCGGCGGCACAGCCTTGGTCACCACGGCGTTGGAGCCGACCTTGGCGCCGGCGCCGACCGTGAACGGCCCAAGCACCTTGGCGCCCGCCCCCACCACCACGCCATCGCCCAGGGTTGGGTGACGCTTGCCTTTGTTCCAGCTGGTGCCACCCAGAGTCACGCCTTGGTACAGGGTCACGTCATCGCCGATCTCGGCGGTCTCGCCGATCACGATGCCCATGCCATGGTCGATGAAGAAACGACGCCCCACCTTGGCACCCGGGTGAATCTCGATGCCGGTCAACCAGCGACCGAAGTTCGACACCACGCGCGCCAACCACTTCCAGCCCATGCCCCACAACGCGCCGGACAGCCGGTGAATCCAGATCGCATGCATGCCCGGGTAGCAGGTCAGCACTTCAAAGGCGTTGCGCGCCGCCGGATCACGGTGGAAAACACTTTGGATATCTTCTCGCAAACGCTCGAACATTTTTAATCCTTCCGCTTAAGCAGCTCGCCACGGGCCGCTTTCTGGGTTTCCGTGAGGATGCCACGCAATATATTCATTTCTGCCCGGCTGACCGAGCTGCGTCCGTACAGCCGGCGCAGGCGCGCCATCAAGTGCCGTGGCTTTTCAGGATCGAGGAATTCAATGGCCACCAGGGTTTGTTCCAGGTGCTCATAGAACCGCTCCAGCTCGTCCATCGTGGCCAGCTCGCCACTTTTGGTCGACGCGACTTCATCCTTCTCCATCTTGCTCGGCTGGCCTTCGGCGGCCAGCCAGGCCATGCGCACTTCGTAGGTCAGCACCTGCACCGCTGCCCCGAGGTTCAGCGAACTGAATTCAGGGTCCGATGGAATGTGCACGTGATAATGACATCGCTGCAGCTCTTCATTGGTCAGGCCGGAGTCTTCACGACCGAACACCAGGGCGATTTCAGCACCGCCGGCGGCCTCTTCCACCACCTTGGTGCCGCACTCACGCGGGTCCAGCAATGGCCAGGGGATGCGGCGGTCGCGGGCGCTGGTGCCCAGCACCAGGTTGCAGCCGACCAAGGCGTCTTCCAGGGTGGCGACGACCTGGGCTTTTTCCAGGAGGTCATTGGCGCCGGACGCGCGGGCGTCGGCCTCATGGTGCGGGAACAGGCGCGGCTCGACCAGCACCAGGCGCGTCAGCCCCATGTTTTTCATGGCACGCGCCACCCCGCCGATGTTGCCGGGGTGGCTGGTATTGACCAGGACGACACGAATGTTTTGCAGCAAGGGAGGCGCTCTCGGACACGGGAAAGGGGAGCAAATCTTACAGAACAGCCCAAGGTTATGCCATGAAAGCTAACGTCGTCCTTCACCTGAAGAAAGTTTCTGCTAAACTGCTCGGCTTTCTTTAACAACCTTAGGTGACCTATCCATGCAGCCCATGCTGAATATCGCGCTGCGCGCCGCCCGCAGCGCCAGTGAATTGATCTTCCGCTCCATCGAGCGCCTGGATACCATCAAGGTCGACGAAAAAGACGCCAAGGATTATGTATCCGAGGTGGATCGCGCCGCCGAACAGAAAATCATCGACGCCCTGCGCAAGGCCTACCCTACCCACGGCATTCTCGGCGAAGAAACCGGGCTGCACAAAGGCAGCGGCGAAGGCGAAGACTACCTGTGGATCATCGACCCACTGGACGGCACCACCAACTTCCTGCGCGGCATCCCGCACTTTGCCGTGAGCATCGCGTGCAAATACCGTGGTCGCCTGGAACACGCCGTCGTGCTGGACCCGGTCCGCCAGGAAGAATTCACCGCCAGCCGTGGCCGTGGCGCCCAGCTCAATGGCCGTCGTTTGCGCGTGAGCGGCCGCACCAGCCTGGACGGCGCCCTACTGGGCACCGGCTTCCCGTTCCGTGACGACCAGATGGACAACCTGGAAAACTACCTAGGCATGTTCCGCGCCCTGGTTGGCCAGACCGCCGGCATCCGTCGCGCCGGCGCTGCGAGCCTGGACCTGGCTTATGTGGCCGCCGGCCGTTTTGATGCATTCTGGGAGTCGGGCCTGTCCGAGTGGGACATGGCTGCAGGCGCCCTGCTGATCCAGGAAGCGGGCGGCTTGGTGAGCGACTTTACCGGTGGTCATGACTTCCTTGAGAAAGGCCACGTGGTTGCCGGCAACACCAAATGCTTCAAGGCAGTATTGACGGCGATCCAGCCGCATTTGCCGGCTTCGCTGAAGCGTTAAGCGAGCAGGCATAAAAAAGCACCCCTGAGGGGGTGCTTTTTTTATGCCTGGGATTTGGGCGATGCCGCATTTTCAACTACAACACATACCAAATGTGGGAGCGGGCTTGCTCGCGAATGCGGTGGATCAGTCGATAACTTTGGTGACTGACGGTACGCCTTCGCGAGCAAGCCCGCTCCCACATTTTGAATCGCAATAGGCTTGAGATTATTGCTGGTTCTGACCCAGGATCAAACGCCCTTCCTTGTCGACTGGAATCTGGCCGCCTGGATCACGCTCCATACGCACGGTACCTTCCTTGCCATCCAGGTTGTAACGAACGTCGTAGCCCACAACCTTGTCGCTGATGTCGTTCACAGTGTTACAGCGAGTCTGGGTAGTGGTGTAGGTATCGCGGTTCTGCATACCTTCCTGAACCTTGTTACCCGCATAACCGCCACCGACCGCACCGGCTACCGTTGCCAGCTTCTTGCCGTTACCGCCACCGATCTGGTTGCCTAGCAGGCCACCTGCCAGGGCGCCTACGACGGTACCGGCGATTTGATGCTGATCCTGCACCGGACGCTGCCGGGTCACGGTGACATCCTTGCAGACCTCACGCGGGGTTTTAATCTGGGTTTTTACCGGCTGCACCGCCAGCACTTGCGCATACTCAGGGCCGCTTTTTACCAGGCTGTAGGTGGCAACAGCGCCCCCGGCAGTCACACCGACAGCACCCAATACCGCACCAACCAGCAACGACTTGTTCACGTTGAACCTCCTGACCATCACAAGCGGACCGAAAGATCCGCGCTATACCCAGCCTTGGAGCGAAAAAAAAGGCACGAGTTCAATCTCGTGCCTTCTTTGTAACAGCAAATCAACGCCTGCCCATCAAGGACGGTCGTCGACCTCCTTGCCGGTGGCGGCCGGAGGGATCAAGTCTTCGCTGTTGAGGTTCAGCCAGATCAGCACCACGTTGGCGATGTAGATCGACGAGTAGGTACCCGCCAGCACGCCAATGAACAGCGCCAGGGAGAAGCCCCACAGGTTGTCGCCCCCGAAGATCATCAGCGCAGCGATCGCCAGCAAGGTGGAGATCGACGTCGCCATGGTCCGCAGCAAGGTCTGGGTAGTGGAGATGTTGATGTTCTCGATCAACGTCGCTTTGCGCAGTACGCGGAAGTTCTCGCGAACCCGGTCGAACACCACAATGGTGTCGTTGAGGGAGTAACCAATGATCGCCAGCACGGCCGCCAATACGGTCAGGTCGAAGGTGATCTGGAAGTACGCCAGGATACCCACGGTCACGATCACGTCGTGGATCAGCGACACAATGGCGCCGACCCCGAACTTCCACTGAAAGCGAAAGGCCAGGTAGATCATGATGCCGACCAGCGCCATCAGCATGCCGAGGCCGCCCTGGTCGCGCAGCTCTTCACCGACTTGCGGGCCGACGAACTCGACACGCTTAACCGACGCCGGGTTGTCGCCGCCGACCTTCTGCAAGGCCTCGGCCACCTGGTGACCCAGTTGCGGGTCTTCGCCAGGCATGCGCACCAGCAGGTCGGTGGTCGCGCCGAAGTTCTGCACCACGGCTTCGTGGTAGCCGGCCTTGACCAGCTCGTTGCGCACCAGGGTAACGTCGGCCGGCTTCTCGTAGGTCAGCTCGATGAGCGTACCGCCGGTGAAGTCCAGACCGTAGTTCAGGCCCTTATGGAACCAGCTGAACAACGCCAGAACGGTAAGGAGCACAGTGGCGCCGAACGCAATGTTGCGAACGCCCATGAAGTTGATTGTACGTAACATGGCAGCCCCTTAAATCCACAACTTCTTGAAGTCACGTCCGCCAAAGATCAGGTTGACCATTGCGCGGGTCACCAGAATGGCCGTGAACATCGAGGTAAAGATACCGAGGGACATGGTTACCGCAAAACCTTTGACGGGGCCGGTGCCCATAGCAAAGAGAATCCCGCCGACCAGCAAGGTGGTCAGGTTGGAGTCGAGAATCGCGGTAAATGCCCGGCCGAAGCCTTCGTTGATTGCACGCTGTACGGTCATGCCCGCGGCGATCTCTTCACGGATCCGCGAGAAGATCAGCACGTTGGCGTCCACCGCCATACCCATGGTAAGGACGATACCGGCGATACCCGGCAGGGTCAGGGTTGCGCCCAGCAATGACATCAATGCCAGCAGCATCACCATGTTGCCCGCCAGGGCCACAGTGGCGATGACGCCGAAGAAGCGGTAGATGGCGATGATGAACAGCGACACGAACAACATGCCCCACAGCGCCGCATCGACACCCTTGGTGATGTTGTCGGCACCCAGGCTCGGGCCGATGGTACGTTCTTCAGCGAAGTACATCGGCGCCGCCAAACCACCGGCACGCAACAGCAGGGCCAGTTCGGAAGATTCACCCTGACCGTTCAGGCCCGTGATGCGAAATTGCGCACCCAGCGGCGACTGGATGGTCGCCAGGCTGATGATCTTCTTCTCTTCCTTGAAGGTCTGTACCGGCACGTCTTTCTCGACGCCGTTGACCATCTGCTTGGTGTAGGTGGTCACCGGGCGCTGTTCGATGAAGATCACCGCCATGCTGCGGCCGACGTTGCTGCGCGTGGCGCGGCTCATCAGTTCGCCGCCGTGGCCATCCAGGCGGATGTTCACTTCAGGGGTACCGTGCTCGCCGAAACCGGCCTTGGCATCGGTCACCTGGTCGCCAGTGATGATCAAGCCACGCTCGATCAAGGCTGGAGGACGGTTGCCTTCACGGAACTCGAACTCTTCGGAAGTCGCGCGGGTAGCACCCGGCTCAGCCGCGAGGCGGAATTCCAGGTTGGCGGTCTTACCCAGGATACGCTTGGCTTCAGCGGTGTCCTGCACACCCGGCAGTTCAACCACGATGCGGTTGGCGCCCTGGCGCTGCACGATCGGCTCGGCCACACCCAGCTCGTTGACGCGGTTACGCACCGTGGTCAAGTTCTGCTTGATGGAATATTCACGGATTTCCGCGATCTTGGCCGGGCTCATCGCCAGACGCAGTACAGCCTGACCGTTGAGGTCGGCCGGTACGATGTCGAAATCGTTGAAGTTCTTGCGGATCAGCGCACGGGCCTGTTCGCGGGACGCTTCATCAGAGAAGCCCAGCTGGATGGCACCGTTGAGCTGCGGCAGGCTGCGATAACGCAGTTTCTCTTTGCGCAGCAGGCTCTTCACATCGCCTTCATAGACTTTCAGGCGTGCGTCGAGGGCCTTGTCCATGTCGACTTCCAGAAGGAAGTGCACACCACCGGACAAGTCCAGACCCAGCTTCATCGGGTGCGCGCCAATGCTGCGCAGCCATTGTGGCGTGGTCTGTGCCAGGTTGAGCGCGACAACGTAGTCGTCACCCATAGCCTTGCGTACAACATCCTTGGCCGGCAATTGGTCTTCTTGCTTGGTCAGGCGCAACAAGCCGCCTTTGGAACCAGCTGCCAAGGTTGCCGCTTTAACCTGGATGCCCGCGTCGGTGAGCGCTTTGCTCGCACGGTCCAGATCAGCCTGATTGACCTGCAGCGAAGTGCTGGCACCAGAAATCTGGATCGCCGGGTCATCAGGATAGAGATTGGGAGCGGAATAAATAAAACCGATCGCCAGCACCGCCAGGATCAGTACGTATTTCCACAGAGGGTATTTGTTCAGCATCACGCCGCCCGCTTATAACGCGGGGCGCCTTGCGCGCCCCGTCGATTGGTAAAGGTTGTTACTTAGATCGCTTTGAGCGTGCCTTTTGGCAGCGTGGCGGCGATGGCGCCCTTCTGGAACTTCATTTCTACGGTGTCGGAGACTTCCAGAACCACGAAAGCATCGGAAACCTTGGTGATCTTGCCGGCGATACCGCCAGTGGTCACAACTTCGTCGCCTTTCTGCAGGCTGCCCAGCAGGTTCTTCTGCTCTTTGGCGCGCTTGGCCTGTGGACGCCAGATCATCAGGTAGAAGATGACCAGGAAGCCGACCAGGAAAATCCACTCGAAACCACCGCCCATCGGGCCGGCAGCAGCAGGCGCAGCGGCGTCAGCCATGGCGTTAGAGATAAAAAAGCTCATTTAGCACTCCAGTTGCAAATAGTGAATCTTAGGGTCGGGAAACTCAGTCCAAGGGCGGCACAGGGAGCCCGCGCTTGGCATAGAAGGCATCGACGAAGGCGGCCAATGTACCCTGTTGAATAGCCTCGCGCAAACCAGCCATCAGGACTTGGTAATGACGCAAATTGTGGATGGTATTCAACATGCTACCCAGCATTTCCCCACACTTGTCCAGATGGTGCAGATAAGCACGGGAGAAGTTCTGGCAGGTATAGCAATCGCAGGTCGGATCGAGCGGCGAATCATCATGGCGATGGAACGCGTTACGGATCTTCAGCACGCCTGTATCGATGAACAGATGCCCATTGCGGGCATTACGGGTTGGCATCACGCAATCGAACATGTCCACACCGCGGCGCACACCCTCTACGAGATCTTCCGGTTTGCCAACGCCCATAAGGTAACGAGGTTTGTCTGCGGGCATCAGGCCCGGCAGGTAGTCGAGCACCTTGATCATCTCGTGCTTGGGCTCGCCCACCGACAGACCGCCGATGGCCAGGCCGTCAAAGCCGATCTTGTCGAGGCCTTCCAGCGAGCGCTTGCGCAGGCTTTCGTGCATGCCGCCCTGAACAATGCCGAACAGCGCCGCCGTGTTGTCGCCGTGGGCGTTCTTCGAACGCTGGGCCCAGCGCAACGACAGCTCCATGGAGACGCGCGCGACGTCTTCGTCAGCCGGGTACGGCGTGCACTCGTCAAAAATCATCACGATGTCGGAGCCCAGGTCGCGCTGTACCTGCATCGATTCTTCCGGGCCCATGAACACCTTGGAACCGTCCACCGGCGAGGCGAAGGTTACGCCCTCCTCCTTGATCTTGCGCATGGCGCCCAGGCTGAACACCTGGAAACCACCGGAGTCGGTGAGGATCGGGCCCTGCCACTTCATGAAGTCATGCAGGTCGCCATGCTTCTTGATCACTTCCGTGCCCGGGCGCAGCCACAGGTGGAAGGTATTGCCGAGGATGATCTCGGCGCCGGTGGCGACGATGTCACGCGGCAGCATGCCCTTGACGGTGCCGTAGGTACCCACCGGCATGAACGCCGGGGTCTCCACGGTGCCGCGCGGGAAGGTCACGCGACCACGACGGGCTTTGCCGTCGGTGGCCAATAATTCAAACGACATACGACTCATAGTTGTTCCTCTGGGCCGCGCGGCGCCGGGTTGCGGGTGATAAACATCGCATCACCGTAGCTGAAAAAGCGGTACTCGTTGGCGATGGCGGCTTGATAAGCCGCCATGGTTTCCGGGTAACCGGCAAAGGCCGACACCAGCATCAACAGCGTGGATTCCGGCAAATGGAAATTGGTGACCAGGCAATCGACCACATGAAACGGCCGGCCCGGGAAAATAAAGATATCGGTGTCGCCACTGAACGGCTTGAGCACGCCATCGCGCGCCGCACTCTCAAGCGAGCGCACGCTGGTGGTGCCCACCGCAACTACCCGCCCGCCGCGCGCCTTGCACGCGTTGACCGCGTCCACCACGTCCTGGCTGACTTCCAGCCACTCGCTGTGCATATGATGGTCTTCGATGTTCTCCACACGCACCGGCTGAAACGTCCCGGCCCCCACGTGCAGGGTCACATAGGCGCTTTCGACGCCCTTGGCGGCAATCGCATCCAGCAGCGGCTGGTCGAAATGCAGCCCGGCCGTCGGCGCAGCCACCGCGCCGAGGCGCTGGGAATACACCGTCTGATAGCGCTCGCGGTCCGCGTCTTCGTCGGGGCGGTCTATATAAGGAGGCAACGGCATATGCCCGACGCGCTCCAGCAGCGGCAACACCTCTTCGGCAAACCTGAGCTCGAACAACGCATCATGGCGCGCAACCATCTCGGCCTCGCCACCGCCATCGATGAGGATGCTCGACCCCGGTTTCGGCGACTTGCTGGAGCGCACATGGGCCAGCACACGATGACTGTCCAGCACCCTTTCCACCAGAATTTCCAGCTTGCCGCCGGAGGCTTTCTGGCCAAAAAGCCGCGCCGGAATCACCCGGGTATTGTTGAACACCATCAAATCGCCCGGGCGCAAATGCTCAAGCAAATCAGTGAATTGACGGTGTGCGAGGGCACCGCTCGGCCCGTCCAGGGTCAGCAGTCGACTGGCGCGACGCTCGGCCAACGGGTGGCGAGCGATCAGCGAATCAGGGAGCTCAAAAGTAAAGTCAGCAACGCGCATGATGGGGTTCGTCTAGCAGGGCCGGGAAGTCTAGCGGAAATAGTCAAAATTGACCATGAAACGTGATTGACCAACGGTAATCTCATCTCTATACTTCGCCGCCATTGAGCCCTGATGGCGGAATTGGTAGACGCGGCGGATTCAAAATCCGTTTTCGAAAGAAGTGGGAGTTCGATTCTCCCTCGGGGCACCATCTTAAAAAAAGACCTTGAAATTCAAGGTCTTTTTTTTGTCTGTAGAAAAGTGGCAGTCAGCGGATTCATCCTCCACCACCCACTTCCAGCCTGAAACACAGTCCAAATGTGGGAGCTGGCTTGCCTGCGATTGCGCCAGCCCCAACACCCTCAAACCACCTGCCTACACCCCAACCGAATCCCCCTCCTCCACAACCCCATTCGGCAACATCCCATTCGCCAAATCATCCACCACCGCCTTCGCCATCTCGCCCAAATAATGTGCTGCCCAGGCAAAACGATCCGCACCTGTATCCATCGCTGCATCCAATGCCAGCATTTTTGAACAGTGCAGAAGCTCGGAGGCATGCTCCAGGGCGTCACGGATAGGCACGCCGGAATTGACGCGGAATAGGCGATGGAGGTTGGGCTGTTTGCCGCAGGTGGAGAAGGTGATAACGCCGAGGGTTTTGTTGAGGGGTGGGTTGATCATTGGGCACCTCTCAGGTGGGTGGAGGTGTGGGTTGCAGGATTGCGAGAGTACGACTGATCAGAAACGCTCATTGATAAGCTCCTAAGTAAGTGAGCCTATTGTTTTCGGATTATCAGGTCCGGTCGCAGGGTTGGAAGCGACGGTGGAAGGTAGCGCAGGAGGGGTTGGGGCTGGAAGGCTGGATCTGTGGCGAAAGGTTTCCGGCAGGCAAATCGGGGTTGGGCGAGTGTTGGCGGAAACAACATCGTGGTCAGCCCCTCCTATCACGCTTACCGTGTAAGAGGTACTCTGGCGGCCGCTTTCGGCCAAAAGCAGTCAGTCGGATGTTTCTACGAAGCTAGGCGCTATTGAGCCACGTAACACACAACACGCTAACGAGTGAGTAGAGAGGACCAGCAACAGCGAGCGCACGGCCCGCCGTTGCAGAAGTGCGACAGGACTTATTTTTGCTGCACCACATTCCGGTCTAGGAAACGGTGGATTTCGCCACTGATCTCGTTCAAGTGTGTTTCCAGTGCGAAGTGCCCGGTGTCGTAGAGATGTACCTCAGCTTTGGGAATATCACGCTTGAACGCGTTCGCTCCTGCCGGGAGAAAAAACGGATCGTTCTTTCCCCAGACGGCCAACATCGGCGGCTGATATTTGCGGAAATACGCCTGGAACTCGGGGTAGCGCTTCACGTTGGTAGCATAGTCTGCGAACAGGTCTAGCTGGATTTCATCGTTACCTGGTCGCGAAACGAACGCGTAATCCAAGGTGTATGTTTCAGGTGCGATACTGTCAGGGTCCGCTACGCCATGCGTGTATTGCCACTTGATTGATTCTGGTTTGAGCAGCTCGCGCAATGCGTTGCGGTTCTCGGCAGTGGGAGCGTTCCAGTAACGTTGAATCGGGTTCCAGCCCTCGCTGAGGCCTTCAACGTAAGCATTCCCGTTTTGGCTGATGATTGCGCTGATTCTATCGGGGTGTGCGACGGCCATCCGCCAGCCTACAGGCGCACCGTAGTCGAACACTTGAAGAGCGTAGCGATTCAGCGCAAGCGCTTCAGTAAATCCGTCCATGGTTTTGGCGATGTTGTCGAACGTGTATGAGTACTTCGCCCGATCAGGGCTGTCCGAGAATCCAAAACCTGGGAAGTCAGGGGCAATCACGTGGTAACGGTCCGCTAGCTTCGACATCAAGTCGCGATACATGAATGATGAGGTAGGGAATCCATGAAGCAACACGATGGTTGGCGCCGATGGGTCGCCCGCTTCCCGATAGAAGATGCGGACCCCTTTTACCTCTACAAAATGGTGTTGTACGTCGCTTGCCCTTTGGTGGCTAATGTCGGCTGCTTCCACTCCTGCGCTGGCGAGCGCTGCACTAAGGGCAGTGGCGGCTAACAAAGTCTTAATGCTCATGCAAACTCCTTGGACACTGAATGAAAAAGATAAGTGGGCTATCAGGCGGTGAGTTCATGGCTTGTCGAGCTTCAGGCGCACCAACTTGATATGGCTATATTGCCCGTTTCAATAACCCAACATAATCTGAGAACATTGGTAATCTCCCTACCAAATATTGGAATATTCCATGGACAGATTTGAGGCAATGAAGCTGCTCGTGGCGGCGATTGATGCTGGCAGCCTGACGGCAGCCGGGCGGCTAGCCGATATCCCTCTTCCCACCATCAGCAGGAAAATTTCTGACCTGGAGACGCTGATAGGTAGCCGTTTATTGATTCGGACCACGCGTAGGCTCTCGTTGACCGATGCAGGGGTGGCTTATGTGGCTGCTGCACGCCGAATATTGGAGCAGTTGGAGGTTGCCGAACGCGAAGCTGCCGGAGAATTCATTGCCCCCAAGGGCGAACTGGTCCTGACTGCGCCAATCATGTTCGGCCGGCTGCATGTGCTGCCGATCGTCAACGCGTTTTTAGGGGAGTTTTCCGAAATCAACATCCGGCTCTTGCTTTCTGATCGCAACGCTCACCTCGTTGACGACCACGTGGACATGGCAGTGCGCATTGGAACACTCGCTGATAGCGGCATGATCGCCACTCAGGTGGGGGCCATGAGAACTGTAATTTGCGCGAGTCCTAGGCTGCTGGAAGCGTATGGAAGACCTGAATGTCCCGCAGACCTGCAGAACTTGCCAACCGTGCGACTTGACGCCCCTATGCCTTTTCAATACTCAAAACATGGCGTGGCAGAATCAACGAGGCGGATGACCCCGCGCTTATCGGTGACGACCGCTGACGCAGCAGCGCAGGCCGCTATTGATGGCGTTGGAGTCGTTCAGTTATTGCACTACCAAGTCGCGGAGGCGATCAGCGAGGGACTGCTGGAGATTGTGCTGGATAACTATGAGCCTTCGTCGGCGCCTATCAACCTGATCCACATGTCACCGGGGCATATGCCCCTGAAAATGAGGCGATTTCTGGATTTTGCGATTCCTCGGTTTCGTCAACGCCTGGATCAGTAAGCTCAGCGATGGCGTGCGTAATCATTCCGATGTCATAAGACTCATATCGGGTATTTTGGCGCAGACACGCCGACGACATGGGCTAAAAGCTGGACGCTCCTAAGCTGGCTATTGTTATTTTGCCTTTGGTCGCCGGACAAGCCGTAGACCCAAAAGCCATTGCTGGAAGTTGGGCGCCCCTCTTCATGTTGATGGCTGCAATCGCGGGGATTTGTCATTTTTTTCACGAGGTGGTTAAGGACAAAATCAAGAGACTGGCCCCTCCATCACAATTACGATAACGACCAACGCCGACTGGCTCGGAAGGTCTAGGAATTATTCATGCCATTTATTTTTACCTGCGTTGTGTCCCTATTTTTTTGGACTGTTGTTTCAGCAATCACAGGAGCTGAGGAGCCTTGGGACCTGGCCAGTTACTGGACCATCATCTACCCCGCCGCGCTAGTGTTGTCCGTGATCCTTGGAGCCGTTCTAAAAAGCTCACAGTGGTCCGCAGGCGCCATCGTAATACTCTCTCAGGTCCCCGTGGTTTTGGCGACTTCTGGTACATCCCCGTTGCTAGCTGCCGGTATCATCGTTGCGGCCGTTCTCTCAATTCCGGCCATAACGCTGTCATGGCTCGCCGGCAAATTGCGCTCAGGTAAGAAAGGACGATGGACATCTACGAAGAAATGAAGGCACCGTTCCAGGAGCACCTGCGACGAGTACTGAATACACAATACAGATTGAGCCAGATAAAAAAACGGCGGCAAGCTGGACAGTACGACGTAACCACCAACTCGCTCAAATACGACTTTGAGGTCATAACGACTAATGAGACCGCACATGGCCGAGAACTGTTGAGCGGCACCACCATGCCGCCCCATAAATGGGGCTCCAGAATGGTGTACACCTTCGTCCGGTCGTCAGGTGAACCTGTGAGGTTGCATTGCGCGATTGCACTGATCCTGGCGCCTTGGCGAAAGGCGTCTGGCAAAGTCACCTTCTCGACCCCTGCCGTTCACGTTAAATAGAAAGCATCGCCCTTAAGTCATCAGTTTTGTTGAACTCGCTGCGCTACGCCGCAAAGCCACCGGCGCAAAAGTTGGGCTGCTTCACCCAGCACCACATCTTTGGCCTGCACCAAATAATAGCCCTTGCCAGTCTTTAGTACAGATTCAAAGACAAGTACGAGAAAGCCTAGTTGTACGTCTTCTTCAACCAACCAAGGGCTGGTAAGCACTAAACTTTGATCGCGGCGGGCCGCGTCGATTGCCAGCTCAGACTGGTCAAATTTGAGGCTGCTGGAGAAGCTATCGGGGGACATGCCAACCGATGATAACCATTGAGACCAGTTGGCATGAGACGTCATGCGCGACGGAGAGCGCTTTAAGTAATTGCTTTAGGGAAATAAGCTTAACAGCCTTCGGCAGGAAGCTACTCATTAGCCTGCATCAGTTCCAGAGTGATTTGATCTGGCCCGGTCACATATACAACTAGAGTTCCCTTGCGTGGGCCTGCGGGAATCGCTTGAGGCTTGCCTCTTGCTTTCCAGCCTGCTTGCTCAATGCGTTCTAGTACGGCGTATATGTCCTGCACTCTCAATGCCAAATGCGCTGAACCAATCGCTGATGCCGTAGGTGGAGTGATACCGTGGCGTTCACCCTGCGAATATTCCAGCAACTCTACTCGGCTGCCATCCGGGCCTTTGACTATCGCCGTTCGCACGCTCGGATCGGCGGTGCCGGTTACTTGCAAAATGAATGATCCGCCCATTTCCGACTGACGCTCAAGAGTGAACCCAAGTCCAATTGTCCAGAAGCGAATGGCTTCTTCCAATGAACTGACTGCGAAGCCAATATGATCGACGGCATGCACCATGTGGTTAGAATTCATCAAATGATCCTTTAAAGGTTCACGGGCCAAATAGGGAGGTGAGCTTGCGCATCCAGCTGTTACGGCCAAAACACAGAAAATAAATGTGTGAGGGGTACGCATAATCAGGCCAATCCAAGAGAAGCAACATTTGCGATTTTTAGACATTGAGTATTCCTCTGACCGGTCTTATTCTCCATTAGGCATTCAGGATATGGCTACCTCGGATATGACATTGGATAACGTAAACCAGCCATGAACCGCGCGCTTATGCCACTGTTGGCGATAGAGCAACGCGACCGGGCGATCCGCGAAACGGCGCCCCACACTCATACGAAAGGCCAACTAATCGCAAGCCTTGCCGGCCTGCTTTCCGTCAGCACTGACGGCGGCTCATGGGTAGTGCCGGCTACCCATGCCATTTGGATACCTCCCCGTGTCGCACACGCGATGATGTCACATGGCGCTTTTGCAGGAGCGATGGTCTATATCGCGGAGCAAGAGTGCGGGATCCTGCATCAAATGCCATGCACATTTAGGGTCAGCAGTTTGCTGCGCGAAGCGATAAGCCGCGCTGCGTCGTGGGGACAACCACCCCGCAACGAAATGGAGTCGCGGGTTGCAGCAGTCATCTTAGATGAAATTGCTACCTCACCCGCTGAACCCATCGGTCTGACGCACCCCAATGACCCGCGCTTGAGGCGTATCACCGATGCGATACTTGCTCAGCTTGATGACAATAGATCACTTGAGGATTGGGCTGCTTGGTCAGGTGTGGCACCTAGAACACTTGCCCGGCGTCTGGTCGCTGAAACCGGTTTTAGTTTTTCTGAATGGCGACAGCGTGCGCGCACGTTGCGCGCTATTCAACTATTGGTCGAGGGGATGTCAGTGACGACAACGGCGATTGAGCTTGGCTACGAAAATATTAGTGCTTTCATTGCCATGTTCCGTCGGATAATGGGTGTTACGCCAGGACAATATGTGCGTGCGCAGACACTGATTAGCAAAGAGGCAATTTCTAGATCAAGTTGATGGGTGTAAGAACCGCTGTACCATCCAACCCGATCCTGCACGCTACAGGCTAGACCTTCAACCATGTGCCGGAACAGATGAAGAAAGAAATGCCAGCCACTTCAGGAGTCGCCAGAGCATCAGTTTTCTTTTAACTGGTGGGGCACTCACGCTGCACTCAGCTGGCGCTTGTAACTTCAACCGTGCTAGTTGCGTATTCCCCCCAATACCACCACAAGCACTCTACGAGCTGTTCGTTAGTGCATTGGCTCAGGCATAACGTTAGTGTACGCGAAGTCCATGCTTCGCCTAATTGTGCGGCGCCAAGTGCTAAGGTGCTTTTGTAGAGAGCGCTGCGCGCACCACGCGATAGCCTTGCGTACGCCGCAATGATGTCCATTGGGAAAAGAGAACAGATTTATTTCTCTGTTCTAAACGTCCGCTTCTGGCCGATATGGGACCTTCGTGAGAGGCAGCAGTCGATGCGTTCAAGGTGAAGGACCTTGGAGCCATTTTTTGACGATAGCGTGATATGTGCCATCTTGCTTGATCCGATCCAATTCTGCCCTAAACCGTTCTACGGTTGCGTCTGGCGTAGCTGGACTGAAGGCCATGTACAGTCCTTCTTCACTTGATAGCTCGGGTAACGGCAGTGAACGCACCATCGTCATTTCAGGATCATCCCCATTCTTGCGCATAAGGTGAATGGCGTTGAGCTCATTGGAGATCCACAGCTCAACGTGATCGACCTTAAGCTTGCGGTAAGTGTTCTCGTACATGCTGCTAGACAGTAACTCTTTGCCCACCTGGAACCCGTGGGCCATCATGTACTGCTCACCAACGTCCTGTTTGACAGTCGCGATGTGATACTGACGTGCATCGTCGAGTGAATTCAGCCAAATAGGTCTTTCGGACAGACTGAACAGAAACCACCTCGTCGGTGCGATGGCTCCGACCCATTTGAAGAGATGTTCCCGCTCTTGGGTTCTTGCCATCGAATAGATCAGGACGTTGTCGGAATGTTGCGCTAAATCATAGGCGCGAGCCCAAGGCAGAATCTCAATCTTGGAGTTGAGCCCGAGACCGGCCATAACTGCTTGCACGATTTCCGTACTCAGGCCTGTGACCACTCCGTTTTCTGCCATGTTGTAGGGCGGCAATTCCTCAGTGACAACCCGAATCGGCGCTATAGCCGGATCTGAGGCGACGGAGATGCCTGAGGCAGCGAGTAAGAGGAAAGCGCACAACTGCCTTAAAAGCGGGGAGAACATTTTGCACCTGTGTACGCGCCGAATCCTGTGGGTAAGTCGGACTTCATGAACCTTAGGTATTGTCTGTCTTATAGGCATTAAGGCTCGTTCTCACCTTAGGAGTTCATCCACATGAAACCTGAGTGTTGGCTTGCACGTACCTTTGAAGGCTGTCGCTGTATGTACGCAAGGGGAGTAACAAAAACGTAGATGCTTGTTTTCATGTGTGCTGCTACCCCATCGCGAGAGAGCGTTGTTACGAGCACCCCATCCCTTGTTGAAAATATCACAAGTCGCGCGGGTTGAGCACCTACGCGCAAGATTATGCACCGTTACTCGCGGGATGAGCTAGAGGAGTGAGCTAAGTAAGCACGCCAATAACCGCACTCACCAGCGCTGCCGCCATGTTGTCTTTGTTGACTATGGCGTCGGGATGGTCTCGCTGAATGATACTGATAGGCACGCTGGCTACAACTGCATCCTGTGGTTCCTGAACCAAGCACTTACCACCAGCTGCTGCCACTGTGTTGGTGTCCCTGGACGCCGCCGCAGTCTCCGCCTGAAAGAACAACGCAAATAACGCGTGGCCCAAATACCTCCGCCGCCGTAGTGGTCGCGGTAGGGACGGCAGTTACCTGCCGCCCACCGCTCAGATCCGTACGTGCGGAACTACCGCATACGGCTCCTGCCTTGGGTACGTGACGCGAAGCGATCCTCAGGGTAAGGATGTGCATTCTTAGCGATCCCGCGCTCAACACTGGCCCAATGGGTCGGACAGACCGGTGTACAGCTTCAGGCACTGGTTGATGCTTTGCGAGAAGCGGTTCTAGCGCAACGAGTGCATCGCACGGATAGAAAAAAGGAAGATGCCATGGACGCAGTAATCCGGCTTGCCAAACTTGCCGATATCGATGCGATTTTAAGATTCGAACCAGTGTTCGGGAAAATCACTTATTGAATCGCCCCTGATTTTCTAGACGCCTTTGACTGGCTCCTTTTGGCCGATTCTGTTGAAAAAGTCGGCTTCGGTTTCCAGGGCAGAAAAGTACGCGTCGTAGATTGAAATCCTAACTTTCGGCAGTGGCTTCCTAGCTCAGATTTCACGTAGCAGCGCGCAGACAAGGCGTTTTTACGAGTCAATACGCGGGAGGTTCGAGCAAACCGACTTTTTCAACACAATCGGCCGATTAGCGACCGTCGCTCTGATTAGCCATCCTTGTCTTTCCACACGTGGAGGACTTGTCATGAACATCATCGCTAACTGCAGCCATCAGCCCTGGAACAAAGGAAAACTAGTCGGGCAGAAAGCCCCACTCCTACTGAGAGATATCTGGGCCATCCGAGTAAGGCTTCAAATTGCGGAAAGAACCCGGGATTTGGCTCTCTTCGATCTGGCCATCGACAGTAAGCTTCGAGCCTGCGACTTAACCAAGCTCCGCGTGCGCGATGTCGCCCATGGCGAGCACGTATCATCACGAGCGATGGTGATGCAGCAGAAAACGCAGCGGCCAGTGCAGTTTGAGATCACTGAGCAAACACGGTCAGCTCTCGTGGCCTGGATACATCAAGCCCAGTTACGCAGCGAGGACTGCCTTTTTCCTAGCCGGCTGCATACCTCAGACCATCTATCTACTCGTCAATACGCTCGTATCGTCAAAGGCTGGGTGAAAGCCGTAGGCCTTGATCCTGCCATGTACGGCACTCACACAATGAGACGTACGAAGGCATCACTAATCTATCGCAGGACGAAGAACTTACGGGCGGTTCAGTTGCTGCTCGGCCATACGAAGCTGGAGAGCACTGTTCGATATCTGGGGATTGAGGTCGATGACGCCCTGGAGATGGCGGAACAGACTGAGGTTTGATCATGCATAGCGACGGTCGAAGTCAGGCCGTCGCTGACCGGCCAGAAGCTGCCCTTCAAACAGCAGCATATAAATGATCTAAAAGTCATGCCCCTGGTTGGGAGCCACCATGTAGGCTCCTGTCAGCGGTATCCAGCATCGTGCTCACAAGCTCGGCGTCGGGACGCGTGCCGATCGACCAACTGATTATCTTCGTATCGAAGCAGTCGATCATGGGGGACAGGTACACCTTTCCGCCGCATCCTCAATGCAGAGAGGATCTATTGATCAGATGTCCGTATCCGTTAGCGACAGAGAGGACAGCGTGCTCACAAAGCTTTCATTTTGTACACCTCTACCCAGCCGTTCGACCAAGAAGTCGATGAGCGACCTCACGGCAGGAAGAAGACCTCGTGACGCAGTGAAAGCTAAGTAGATAATCTCTTCGGACACCTGCCAGTCTGGCAAAAGTTGGACCAGCTCTCCTGACCTAAGGTCCGATTCACACAGCTGTTCCAGCAACACAGCAACGCCGATGCCGCTGCGTGCAGCGGCGAGTAGTGCCGGAACGCTGCGACATATCAGCCTCGGCTCATGCTCTAAAGAAAACGCGGTATTCCCAGGACCGGTAAATTTCCAGACCTTATGCGATACCCATGCTACCAGCGGATCCGCCATAGCAATGGTTGGCGCCTGCTCAAGCGATTTGATATCGCGCTTCACACCCAGTTTGGCAGCCAATGATGGGCTGGCTACGATGATTTGCCGGGTCTTTCCTAGCATCCGGATTTTCAGGCCAGTCTCTGTCTCGTCTTCTAGGCGGCTGCGCGAACGTATCGCCACATGAACGTGCTCTTCAACCAGGTCGACACGACGATTGGTCGCGAGCACATGAAGTCGTACCAGCGGATACCGCGCGAGGAACTCGGGTAGCAAAGCACCTATGGAGACATCCAGTAGGCCGGTGGGGCAGCTCAGGCGAACGACGCCTTCTGGTACAGATTTCGCCTTGCAGACGATCCCCTTCGCATTTTCTGCTTCCAGCAGCATGATCCGACAGCGATCGTAGAATGCCTTGCCTAGTTCAGTAACTTGAAACCGGTGCGACGTGCGCTCAATGAGGCGTACGCCAAATCGCTCTTCCAGCCGAGCAACGCGGCGGCTCAACTTTGACTTTGGGATCTGCAAGGCGCGGCCAGCGGCAGCATACCCGCCGTGCGCCACCACCTGGGTGAAGTAAAAGTAATCGTTGAGATCATCCACAACACAAACTCGCAGCTTTGCGTTCTTTTTATAGAACGCTACGATCGATTTATAGCGCATTTCTCTCATTACGTTCCATAAGTATAGTTCTGCCGAGTAACTGACGTTGGACCACCGTCGTGATCAGCCACTACTCATCCAGGACTTAATCATGTCGCACTGTTCAGATAACTCCGCCGGCCCCGCGCGAGCGCCATCAGAAAGTGAAGACACGAGCGCTTCTCCTGCTTGGGCTGCTGTTGGCTCGTTGGCCCTGGGTGTCTTCAGTATGGTGACATCTGAATTTCTACCCGCGAGTCTTTTGACACCCATCGCCCGTGACTTGGGAATTTCCGCCGGTGTGGCGGGACAGACGGTGACTGTCACTGCTCTCGTCGCCGCGTTGGCGGCTCCGCTGATCGTCCTAATGACGGCCAGACTCAACCGACGCTTTGTTGTTTGGGGCCTAACGCTGCTGATCGTGCTAGCAAACCTGCTGGCAGCAGTGGCTCCCAATGTAGGAGTGCTGTTGTTAGCCAGAGTGGGAATGGGAATCTCGCTTGGGGGCACATGGGCCTTGGCTGCCGCATTGGTCATGCGACTGGTCCCCCCCCACCTGCTTCCCAGAGCGACCGCTCTTGTATTTGGTGGCATTGCCGCCGCAACGGTTTGCGCGCCATCATTGGGTGCCTATTTAGGAGACCTATGGGGTTGGCGAGCCGCTTTCCTACTGGTGACATGTCTGGGCCTTCTTGCGCTCGTCATTCAACTATTTGCAATGCCTTCCATGGACCCCCAACCATCCGCAGGCTTCAGAACTTTTGGGGTGCTCCTACGTCGACGCGACATCCAGATTGGATTCATCACCGTATTGTTTGTCTTCTCTGGGCATTTTGCCGGGTTTACTTACTTGCGGTTATACCTGGAGCAAGTGCCGCGGCTGGAAATTAAAGAGCTTTCTCTGGTGCTGCTGGTGTTTGGTATTGGAGGGCTGCTAGGCAACTTTGCGGGAGGATTTATCGCGGAACGTAGCGTCAGAATGTCTATTTTTCTGTCATCGATACTGTTGTCACTTTCTACTTTTACATTTCTTCCTTATGGATCATTAACCCCTATCGTTTTTATTGCTGTCGGGCTTTGGGGCATCGCCTTTGGGGCTTTGCCTGTCGGTACGCAGATTTGGACGACGCAGTCAGGTGCCGATCATGCAGAGAGTGCGGGTGCTTTGCTGGTGACTACAACCCAGGGGGCCATCGCTGTTGGCGCAGTCATCGGTGGGCTCCTGGTCAATGGGCTCGGAATATATGCCGTCATCGGGTATTGCTCTCTCGCGGCCCTCATCGGCGGCATCACCATGTTCCTCGGCGGGCATCGACCGTTTGATAAGGCTGCCCCTTAATTCGGACGTTCGCAGCATGCTTGGCTAGGGCACGTGCCGACGATCCGACTGGGAATGACGCTGTTCCTCTTGACGATGGTGAGGAAAAGTAAACTACAAGATGCGACATAGGATGAAATCTATTTTTACAACGCCGTTTGCCCTATGCCCAAAGAGCGAATGAAGCGGCAGACCCACAAGCACCACTCAAAATTTTTCTCGCATTTTCGTTACACATACGAACCGCTCAGTGCGAAAAGGGGACGGATTTATTTATAGGACAGATTGGCCGTTCTTGGCCGATTCTGTTGAAAAAGTCGGCTTCGGTTTCCAGGGCAGAAAAGTACGCGTCGTAGATTGAAATCCTAACTTTCGGCAGTGGCTTCCTAGCTCAGATTTCACTTAGCAGCGCGCAGTGACGACAACCAGCAGCTGAAACCTGGGATTGAAGCCCGCTCTGGTGTGCAATGGAATCTACGTGCAGAACAAAGTTTTGAACAGGCTGCATCCCATTTCTCAGGGCATCCTAAGTCCAAAATCTAGCTCTGACGGGAGAGAAACCATAGCACCGTAGCGATTTCAGCAATGCTAGGGATACCCTCTCTACTCAGCCTACACGGCTTGCCTCACTATGAAAGGGAGCCGTCATGGCCCAGTAGCACGACGTATATTGAACAACCGATTAAGCTACCTAGGCTGTCGTGCGAAATCGCTCGACCAGCACCGATCATGCATCCCGTAAAGCATCTTCGACCGCAAGATTGATCACTTGCTCGATCATACGGCCTTGGTTGTAATGCTCATTGCAAATGGCGAAAAGCGAGGTCTCCCCCCCACCGCTTTGTAGATGTCCAGTAGCGTAACTGCCTCAAGATCGCAGGACCTGCTCAATTAGAAAATCAGCGACGATTTTCTGAGCGTTGGTCAGTACTCTGCCGGCCCCTATCAATGCCAGCTCTGTCGGAGGCGGGGCGCCAAGGCCCAATTCTGCAGAGACAATCCTATGGTCCGAACGTATCGCATTGCCAGGCAACAGGCTTAGGCCAATATTGGCGGAGACCGCGGCCTGAATGCTCGTCAAGCTTGGAGATGCGAACGCGATTCGCCACCGCTTGCCGGCAAGCTCAAGGGCTCGGATGGCCCGTTCTCTGTACAGGCATCCTGGTGCATACACCACTAGCGGAATGACTTCCTGCTCCAATAGCAGGTTAGCGCCAGCGACCCAGCTTAAATTCTCCGACCATGTAGCAACTGCTTCCCCTTCCCCCATGTTGCGCTTCACCATGGCCAAGTCTAGCTCGCGGCGTTCCATCTGGGAGATCAGGTTGATGCTTAAACCATTCGATATGTCGAGCCTAATGCCCGGAAACCGCTCATTGAAGCCGGTGATGAGGCTGATTAGCTGATCAATCGGGAAATCCTCCGGGACGCCAAGGCTGACCACGCCGCGACTCTCAGCGCAACTCATCATGTCTCCAACTTCCCGAGCGAGCCCTACCAATCGCCGCGCGTAGCCCAGCAGACGCTCGCCGTCTTCGGTGAGTTGGATCGACCTACAAGCCCGTTGGCGAACGAGTAGCGCACGGCCGACCTGATCCTCCAGCTTCTTGATCTGCTGACTGACAGTCGATTGAGTGCGATTCACTCGATCACCTGCACGGGTGAACCCTCCCGAATCAACGACAGAGACGAAAGTTTGCAAAAGGGCGAGATCGATCATGGCTATTAATCCGATTTTTAAATTATTTTTAGAGAATAATTTAATTTCCAAATCTTTAAAAGCTCATTGATGATGAACCGTTACCAACCGTCTAGGATGCTATTTTTATGTCTCTTCAAGGTTTTGCAAAACCCGAGTGGCTCACCTTCGATTGCTACGGCACCCTGATCCAGTGGGACGAGGGACTGCTGGATTACGTCCGCGAGCTCCTCCGCCAAAAAGGGATTACTCAGCGTGAGGAGGAATTTCTGCGCATATACGATGAATACGAACACGGCTTGGAACAGCAGCCATGCTTCTTGCGTTTCCGGCAGGTGGCCGAGGAATCACTTCGCAGCACCCTGAGGGATTTAGAAGTCAGCTACGAGGGAGGAGAGGCCAATGCGTTTGTCGAGCGAATCGGGCGCATGCCACCTTTTGCAGAGGTAGTGCCGACGCTCAGATGGTTTAAGGAGCAGGGCTTCAAACTGTGCATTGTCTCCAACACCGACGACGACATCATCGCCGGAAATGTCGCACAGCTAGAAGGGCTCATTGATAGGGTTATCACCGCTCAGCAGGCTCAAGCGTATAAGCCCAATCCGCGCCTTTTCGATTACACGCACGAGCAGCTTGGTGTGGAGCGCTCCCAAGTCCTTCACATCTGCGCCAGTCCCCATCTTGATCTGGTAGCGGCGCGAGATATGGGCTTCCACTGTATTTGGATAGACCGAGGCACGAAGCGTAAGCCCATTCCAGATTATCAACCTGACGCCGTTTTCCCGAAGCTGGATTCGGTTCGCAGTCTGTTTGAGCAGCTTGGTTGGGCTCGTTCCTAAGCTCGCGTTTATAGAGCGTCTAAACGAGGCTCTAGGCCGTCGGAAGAGAAGTGTCAATCTTGGCACCCATAATCAGTGCTGTTACTCCAGCCTCTGGGCTGTGACGCGTAAAGTCCTCTATATGTCCCCTATTGCACAACGCAATTTTCTAAGACAGGGAGTAGATACAAAAAAAATAGATATTGGGCCATGCGCAATAACTAAAAGGCTCTTGTTAAAGGGGCTAGTCTTATTCGCTGCCCCCCTTGAACTGCCTCCGCTAAACAACAATATAATGGAGACGACCATGGAAATTATAAATAAGCCCTCACACTTGAAGGGAGTACTTAAAACTAGACATGTAAGCATGCTAGCTCTTGGGAGCGCTCTTGGTGCCGGTCTGTTTGTGGGATCGAGTACGGTAATTGCTTCCACCGGCCCTGGTGCTTTCATTACCTATGCCTTGACAGGAATCATCGTGGCATTGGTGATGCGGATGCTCGGCGAAATGGCGGCAGCGCATCCTACAACAGGATCTTTTGTAGAATACGCCCGCTTGGCGTTCGGCCGTCCAGCTGCCTACATGACTGGTTGGTTGTATTGGTACTTCTGGGTAATTGTTGTTGGTTTCGAGGCCGTGGTGGGTGGCCAGATCATCAATGCGTGGCTGCCTGATATTCCAGTGTGGGTTATCGCTCTGGGCTTGATGATCGGGATGACCTTGCTCAACTTACTGTCTGTTCGCTCCTTTGGGGAAGCTGAGTACTGGTTTGCAGGCATTAAAGTTGTAGCTATCCTGGTATTCATAGGCGTTGTAATTTATTTCATATTCGGTGACAAGTCGAACTCGACCGTCAGCTTAAGTAATTTGACACAACATGGTGGTTTTCTACCTCACGGCGTTGGATCATTATTTGCAGGAGTGGTAGTAGTTATCTTTTCTATGACTGGCATGGAAGTTGCTACTATTGCCGCAGCAGAATCAGACAATCCTTCGCGCAATATTCGAAAAGTCGCTAACGCCGTAATCTTCCGCATCATGATTTTCTATGTTTTAGCTGTATTCCTCATTGTTGTGGCGCAGCCCTGGACCGACATCACAGTGGGTAAATCTCCTTTCGTAACTACGCTTGAGCATATTGGCATCCCTGGAGCTGGCACTATACTCACCGCGGTAATTTTGGTGGCTGTGCTTTCAGTTTTAAATGCTGGTCTTTATACGGCTTCTCGTGTCTTGTTCATCTTGGCATCGAACGATGAAGCTCCTCGCTCAATGGCTACCCTTAACCGTAAGGGTGTTCCGGTCCGTGGCGTCATTGCGTCAACGTTGGTGGGATATGGATGTGTCATCATTGCGGCACTCTGGCCCGATACGGTTTTTCAGTTCCTCATCAACTCTTCCGGTACTGTGTTCCTCTTCGTCTATCTGATGATCTGTCTGTCTCAGCTGAAGTTGCGCAGTAAATGGGTGTCGCAGGGGACTCTTAAGTTTGCTGTATGGGGACATCCGTGGGTGCCTATGATTGTTATCGCGGCCATTGTAGCGGTCCTGGTAAGCATGGCATTGGACCCGGTTCTGCAGATCAGCCTCCTCCAATGTGGGATCACTATCTTTGCCTTGGCCGTCTGCTATCTAGTACGCGGTGGGAAAAAAAATCAGTTCTCGGCCGTTCCCGAAAAAAAGACTTAACGCAGCGAGCTAAAAAGTCTTCACTAAACGCAAACTGGTTTGTAGTGTAACCGAAAATTACAGCGTGGAGCCGCCCTGTAGATTGTAAGAATCGGATGTCAGGAATGATGGGGTCGCGAGACCCCATAAATCGCTAGGCGACCGCCATTTCAGATCTTAGTGCGGCGATAGGTATGGTGGGACCAGTAAACTGATCATCATTTTACGTGCGCCATTGGGAAGTCGTTCAACAATATATAACGGAGATGCATTATGAGAAATGCTACAGACCTTGGAAAAGAGATTTTTTTGGAGAGTAGCGTGGTTCAACTTAGGGGGGATCTAGCGCTCGCTCTTCGTGCCGCGGCATATCATGGCTTCGGCGAAGGGGTTTGTAATCACTTTAGTATTGCACTGCCTCATCGGCCTAACCTGTTTCTATTGAATCCCAGGGGTTTGATGTGGGAAGAGATTCAAGCGGATGACATCGTTATCGTTGACGGCGACGGGAATAAAATTGCGGGGCATCATGAAATCGAACCAACGGCGATGTTCATACATGCAGCTATTCATAGGATTACTAAAAAGTCATGTGTGCTTCATTCGCACATGCCTTACGCATCCGCACTTACCTTAACCGTAAACTGTGGTTTGGATACCACTCTTTCTCAAAATGCTATGCGATTCCATAATAGAATAGTTATGGATAGAAAATACAACGGATTTGCTTTAGATCATTCAGAGGGAGAGCGCATTGCGAATGCAATGGCCGGAGCAGACATAGTATTCTTAGGAAATCACGGCGTTGTAGTATGTAATAATCGAATTGATTACGCATATGACGATTTATATTTTTTAGAAAGGGCTTGCAGCGCTGAGGTACTCGCACGCTCTACAAGACTCGATTTAGCGACGGTCAGCGAGGATATATGTGAAAAAGTCGCCATGCAGGTTGATAGCGAGCGTCTTCAGTCAGAGCTATTTTTCAAAGCATTAGGTCGAAAACTCAGCTAATAGCGCAGCGCTTCGCATTTGATAAAAGCCGGGGCAGCCCGGCTTTTTTATTGGTGCGCCAGGCATGGCGCGTTGCGCGAAGCGCAACCAGCTTGGCTATGGTGGCCACTATGGCTTGGAGAACAGACGAGTGTCGGATTTCTGCTGGGTGCAAGCCTCACTATTGTTGGCCTGTTGGTAGTGAATCTCAGCAAGGCGGGCGCACAGACTCAGGAGGAAAGAAGTTATCCGAGACCCGAAAATCGCAAGCAGAAGGTGCAGTGATGAACACCCTCATAGTGTTGGCGCATCCAGAACCACGCTCATTCAACAGCGCCTTGAAAGACGCAGCTGTCAAAACGCTGAGCGAGCTTGGTAATACGCGCATTGCGAACTCGTACTAATCAGCAGCGGCTGCTCTGGAGCGCCTTAAATATTTGTATACGGTAGCCCGTGATAGAGATAACAGCTCGCAGATGTAGTTGGTTGCATTGCGCAGCGCGAAGACTCCGCCTTTATCCATTTCACCAATCAGTGCCACCATTTCTTCTGAAGTAAGCGACCCCAACGTCACCCTGCGAGCCCTCAAAAATTCATCCATGATCGCGTGCGCTGACTCTTGGAAATCGGTGGCAAACAATGCCGGAGGCTTCTCAACTGTATTTTCAAAACCTAAAAATGATGCAGCGATTTCTGCCATCCCGCTCATGACAGTGATGTCAAAATTTACGCATAAGAGCCCGATCTGAATTCCGTCAGGATCTCGGAGCACCGCTGTAACCGACCTTAGCTGTCGGCGATCAAAATTCACCTTTCTATAAGGGCCCGCAACATCTCCCTCGAATGATGCCCCATCGTTGATATCCGTCAATGAACTGTCGCCGACCCGCCGCTGAGAGAACACATTGAAGATATGTGCAATCTTTCCGGAGGCCAGGTCATGAATAATGACCTCGGCGTGCGGATCCAGGAGCTTCGCAATCGCCTGGGCGCTGCTGATGTAATTATCCAGATGTTTATTCACGGTAAAAATATGCCTCGAAAAAATACAAAACGTCTTCAGGATGCTAATTGTATTTTTGTGCTATGGTTATGCCCGCCTTTACTGAAGCGCCCGATTGTAGCGCCATATCCCGTCTAACGGCGGCGAGTAACCGCCAGTCAGCCGGGTAAGCACAACGCCCGTCTTTCAATAGCCGATGGAGCAATCGATGAATATCTACACCCAAGCGCAAATCATGAGTGCCTTGTGCCCGAGGGACGCTGCTGCGCTGATTGCAGAAGGATTCATTGCCCATGCTAACGGACGGGTGCAGCTACCTCAGGTTCAAAGCTTTCAGTTCCCGGCCAGCAACGGTGACTGCTGCGTGAAGTCGGCTTGGATGCTGGGAGACGAGGTGTTTTCAGTCAGGGTCTCGGCAGGTTTCTACGACAATCCTGCGAAGGGTTTTTCCAGTAACGATGGGTTGACGCTGATTTTCTCGGCCTTGACGGGGCAACCCGTCGCTTTGCTTCGGGATGGCGGCTGGCTGACCTCAATGCGTACAGCGCTGGCGGGGCAAATCGTGGCGAGGGCCATGGCGCCCTCACAGGTGAGAGGCATCGGTGTGGTGGGTACCGGCGACCAGGCACGCATGCAACTGGAACACCTGATGCCCGTCACGGCATGTCGACGCTTGACGGTTTACGGGCGTAACCGGCAAGGCTTGGAACAATACTGTGAATTTGCCGACGCTTTAGGCTTTGATGTCGTTGCTACCCAAGATGCAAAGGACGTTGCGACCAACTCCAACCTAATCATCACGGCTACACCCTCTCGCGAAGCCATCATCGCGAATGAATGGGTCAACCCTGGGACACACATCACTGCTATTGGCGCAGACAGTTTTGGCAAGCAAGAGCTGGATGTGCGCCTGGTTGCACGTGCCGATGTGATTGTCGTGGACTCAATAGAGCAATGCTGCCAATTCGGTGAGATTTCAGGAGCCTTCAAATCCGGCCTGATCGACAAAGGCAGCCTTGTAGCACTCGGCAGCGTATTGAGCGGTCACGCCATCGGACGACAGGACGACACGCAGATTACCATTGCAGACCTTACAGGCTTAGGCGTGCAGGATGCTCAGATTGCGAAAAGCGCCGTGGCATCATTAGCGCACTAATAGATAGCGAAGCGATTAGACGGGGTTTAAATGATGAAGCTTGACCCATCAGGAGTCAGCAAGACCCCGGTGATTCAATGGGAGGCCCATGCGTGCTTGCCATTGGTTCCCGGACAGGATATGTCCCGCCTGAACAGGTATCGAGCAGCCGGCTTCCATCATGTGTCGATCAACGTTGGCATGGACATGACCCCGTTTGAAACGGTGATCCGAACGATTGCGGGGTTTAGAAGCTGGCTGGCTGATCACCCGGAAGACTTTGTCCTGGTGGCCACCGCCGACGATATCTACCAGGCGCACAAGTATAGAAAGCTCGCGGTCTCCTTTGACCTCGAAGGTTCAAACATGCTGCTACAGGATCCTGCGATGGTGGCACTGTTCGCAAGCTTAGGGGTTCGCCAAATGTTGCTTGCCTACAACCGCGACAACAGTTGCGCTGGCGGCTGCCATGGACCAGGTACCGGATTGACCCCCCTGGGACGCAAGATCGTACAGGGTATTAATACAGCGGGAATTATCATTGACTGTTCGCACGCCAGCAAAAGCGCCAGTCTTGAAATTATGGAAATTTCACAGCTCCCTGCGATTTTTTCTCACACCAACGTTAAAGCGGTTTTTGATCACCCGCGAACAATCGACGACGAACAAATATTCGCGTGTGCGGCTCAAGGTGGGGTGATCGGGCTGACAGGTTTAGGCATATTCTTGGGCGACCCATCCGCTTCTATAGACGCTTACATTCGACAAATCGACTATCTGGCAGAGCGCATCGGGACGAGCCATATTGGCATAGGCCTGGATACCGAGTTGTACCCTGAGCATAAAGATTTGCCAGAAGGTGAAAAAGAGGAAGACTGGTGGCCGATTGAGCACTATGGCCAAATGAACGGACATGTTCAGTTGCAGCCAGAGACACTGGGTGAGGTTGCACAACAATTAACGCGCTTGGGTTATTCAGAAGCGGATATCCAAGCGATCTACGGCAATAATTTCATGCGTATTGCAAAGGCAACCTGGCCAGGATCGAAAGCGGTAACTTGAATCGCTCCCCGTTAATTGAGCACGCGGTCATGAAAGCGCACCCAGCAAGTCGAATGACACCGATTGACTCTTGCCTCATTTGATCAATTGAATGGGCAATTCAACGCGCTACAGAAGCGTGCAGCCGTTCCAGGCTGTCAATCGAGTGCTGGCGCAGGCGCGCACCGGCCAATACTGGGTCTGAATCCACTATCGCCTTGAAGATTGCCTGGTGCTCGCCTAGCGAGATATGTATGGAGCGCGGTGTGTGTCGCAACGAGTAGCTTCTGAACAGCTTGAGTTGCACGACCAAACGACGGTAAGTGTCGTATAGCGCTTCATTGGTCGTGAACCGGGCGAGCAGATCGTGAAACTCGAAGTTCAGGATAATGTAGGCCGATATATCCTCTCGTTGGACAGCGTCAGCCATGCTATCGAGCACTCGGCTGATGTTAGTGGAAGCCTGCGGCGTTAGATTTTGAGTGACCAATTCGCCAATCAGACTTTCGAGCGAAATCCGTACCTGATAGATCTGGACGGCCTGGCTCAAGTCAAGCTGGCGCACACGAACCCCGCAATTCTTCTCGAAAATCACCAAGCCTCGCTCTTCCAGCATGCGAAATGCCTCGCGCACCGGTCCCCTGGAAATCCCCAAGTCATTGGCAATTGCCGCTTCGCGTAACGGATCGCCAGGCGCTAGTTCGCCGGTGGCAATACGCTGCTCAAGGCGTTCATGCGCCAACGTCGTAAGCGACTGGGTACGCAGCAGGGCTATGGCTTCGAGAGAACTCATCAAAAACGTCCAGCTTAGAGATAGGTGGCAGAGCCTACCAAACCTCCAATAGATTTGCATATTGTCAACAATATGCAATAAATGGCACCTAAGATGCCCCTACCCCCCCGCAAACTTTTAAGGACGTCCGACCATGTTTCGAAAGCTTCTGTACACCGGCGTAATGGCGCTTGCTCTTACCGGCACTTCTCTGGTCGCGCAGGCAGAGTCCGTCAAGCTCGCCGTCACTGACCTTGTCGGGCTTGAAGAACTACAGCGCGAATTTGGTCCGTTTAAAGCCGAGTTGGAGCGTGCGAGTGGCTTGAGCATTGATTTTTTGCCTGTTACCAATCGCACTGCCGCCCTAGAAGCTCTTCGCTTTAAAAAAGTAGATTTTATTCTGGCGGGTCCGGCGGAGTACGTGGTGATGCACAAGCGTGCGAATGCCACAGTGGTAGCGGGCTTATATCGACCTAATTACTACTCAATGATCGTGGTTAGAGCCGATAGCCCGCTGTTTTCTCTGCAAGAACTCAAGGGGCAGCGCCTTGGCATGGGGCCGGTCGGCTCGACCTCGCGCTACCTCGGCCCCATGCAGTTACTCGCCGATGCCAACCTCGATCCGCTCAAAGACGTCAGTGTTACTAGCACCAATTTGCGCTTAGCGTGGGAGGGGCTTAAAGGGGGCGACCTGAACGCCATGGGCATGGGGCGCTCGGACTACGAAACCTTTATTGCGCAGGAGCCGCAAGACCAAAGTAATGCCTTCCGGGTACTGGCGCGCAGCGGTGATTTGCCGAGCGATCTGCTGATGGCGGGTGAACATGTCCCCGCCGAAACGATTGCGAGTCTACGCAAGGCGATCGTGGATAACTCGGCAGCGTTGATCAACAGCATCAGCCAAGGTCCCGAGCAAGTGAAACGTTATCAGGGCATGCGCTTTCTCTCCTCTATCGCCGACAAGGACTACAACGTGGTGCGCTCGATGTTTAGCACTGCGGGGTATCCGGAATTTTCTGACTTCATAGGTGAGTGACATGAATGCCTCGGCACATCCGAACATTTTGAACACCGCATTGCGGGTATGTGGCCTGAGCAAGCAGTTTGAAGGCGCTGCCACACCCGTGTGGTCCAATGTTTCCTTTGAAGTCCCCCGGGGTCAGCGGGTCGCCATTGTGGGCGGAAACGGCGCTGGCAAAAGCACCCTGTTACGGTGCTGCATGCGGCTTGTAGAACCAGACAGCGGCAGCGTCGAATTCGCTGGGCAGAGCGTCACTGGCCTGGGCCTGAGGCCGCTAGCCAAAGCGCGCTCGCAGGTGGGCTTTGTGTTTCAAAAACACAATCTGGTCAGCCGCCTTTCGGTGTTGACAAATGTGTTGCACGGCGCAATGGCCTACTCGCGGACGCCGCGTTTGTGGTTCCACTCCATCGCCACGCGCGAACACCGTGACTACGCCATGCATTGCCTGGAGCAAGTTCATCTCGGGCACTTGAGTGGCCGCTATGCCGGCGAACTGTCGGGCGGGCAGTCACAACGAGTGGCCATTGCTCGCGTACTGATGCAAAAATCGAAAATGATCTTTGCCGACGAGCCTGTCGCCAGCCTAGACCCACAAGCGGGAGAGGACGTCATGCAGGTGTTCTCGGAGTTAGTGCGCAGCCAGAACCTGACTTTGGTCTTCGTCACCCATCACCTGGACCACGCCTTGCACTACGCCGACCGCGTACTAGGACTGCGCGACAGCAAGCTGCATCTGGATGCGGTGAGCCAGCAGTTGAGCGTTCAGCAATTGCGAGGCATGTATGAGTGAGAAAACCAAGGCCAGCCTGCCCGCTCGTTTCGAGCGCCCCTCACTGTTTTCAGCCTTGCTGTTCGCGGGTTTTATCGCCTTGTTCTGTTGGTCAGTCTCGGCAGCTGGCCTGTCGTTGCCGCAACTGCTCAGCGGCTTGCCGAACATGGCGAAGATTGCCGGAGAAATGGTGCCCCCCGCCACCGACCGCGTAAGCCCAATGCTGGTGGCAGTGTTGGTCACCTTCCAGATGGCGTTGGTCGGTACTGTACTTGGCGTACTGATAAGCCTGCCCCTGGCGGTGCTGATGGCGCGCAATTACACCCCGCATCCGTTGGTGCGCTCCTTCGTTCGCAGCGTGGTGAGCTTTATCCGAACCGTTCCGGATTTGGCATGGGCACTGTTTTTCGTTGCTTCCGTGGGCCTGGGCACCTTTGCCGGCACGCTGACACTGGTAATGGACACTGTGGGCTTTTGCGCGCGCTTTTTTGCCGAGGCCATTGAGGAGGTTGATGACGGGGCGCCCGAAGCATTGACCGCCATCGGCGCGCCGCGCGCTTCGATAGTGGTCTGCGCTGCCCTGCCGATGGCAATGCCGAGCCTTATCAATACCAGCCTGTTCGCCCTTGAAAAATCCGTGCGTGCCTCCGTCGTACTGGGCCTGGTAGGCGCCGGCGGCATTGGTGCGGAACTCGCTACGGCCATGGAAATGTTCCGCTTCGACCAAGCCGCCACCATCATTCTGCTGGTGTTCCTGCTGGTTCTGACGGTGGAAAAACTCTCGTCCCACGCGCGCGTAGCGCTACTCAAAAAACGGCGCTAAACGCCTCATTCGAATTATTCAAAAGGAGTCATCATGAACAGCACTATCTCCATCAATGGAAAATCCTACCGTCAACCTGAACGCCCCGTCGTAGTGGTGTGCATTGATGGAGGAGACCCGGAGTATCTTCAGCAGTTTCTGGCAGAGGGGACGGTACCCAATATCCAGCGGTTTGTTGAAGAGGGTTACTCCACGGTAGCCATGGGTTCGATGCCTTCGTTCACCTGCCCAAACAACATGTCGATCATTACCGGCACGCCTGTGGCCAAACACGGCATATCCGGCAATTACTACCTGGATACCCACACCTGGCAACCGGTCGTAATGACGGGCCCTGAACTGCTGCGCGGCGAAACAATTCTGGCCGGATTTGCCGACTCAGGTGCCAAGGTGGTGACCATTACTGCCAAAGACAAACTGCGCCGCCAACTGGGCAAAGGCCTGGATGTCAGCCAGGGTCATGTGTCTTTCTCATCGGAATTCGCCGACCGTTGTACGCTGGCGGAAAACGGCATTGAAAACGTATTGGAGTATGTCGGCATGCCCAAGCCTGACATGTACTCAATGGAGCTTTCGCTATTCGTATTGGAAGCGGGGATCAAGCTGCTTAAGGATCGCCGCCCGAACCTGATGTATCTCTCACTGACCGACTTCGTTCAACATAAGTGGGCACCTGATCAGGACCAGGCTCGGCAGTTCTATCAAGGATTGGACGATGCCTTCGGCCGGCTGGTCAACGAAGACATTGTGTTGGGACTGATTGCCGACCACGGCATGAGTGACAAAAGCAACGAAGACGATGAACCGAATGTAATCTGGCTACAAGATATTCTCGATGCAGAATTTGGAGAAGGCGAAACCACAGTGATCTGTCCCATCACCGATGCATTTGTTGCCCACCACGGTGCATTGGGCGGGTTTGTGCGGGTCTGGACACGAGGCAATGTCAGCGTTCAAGCGGTCATTGACCGAGTAGCGGCTATCGACGGGGTTGATCTTTCCCTGGATAAGAAAACCGCATGCCGACTGTTCGAGCTGCCGGAAGATCGCGAGGCGGATGTGGTCGTGGTGTCGAGAAAAGATGTCTGCATCGGCAGCTCTGCCAAGCTGCATGACCTGGAGGGCTTGAAAGGCAACCGCCTACGAACCCATGGCGGCGTCTCAGAAACGCGGGTTCCATTCATTCTTAACCGACCATTGAATGCAGAATACCGCCAGCAAGTCGCTTGCAGCGAAATCAAGAGCTACCAAATTTTCGACTTTGCTATTAATGGCACGCAGTAGTCACTGCGGATTGACCGGTGTGTCAATTAGCTTGATGACACACCTTCTTCCCGCTTTAAAACTCCCAAGCGGTATGTGAACGTCCGCTTTTTGCTGTGGCTGAGAGTCCGCTATTGGCCGAAAGCCGCCCTTGACTAAGGGAAGCAGCTTTATAGCTGCGCAGTTTTCTCCCATTTCGGCGTCCCGCGCTGCGATCCATGCGATAACCAATTGGTTTATAACGAGATATTGGGTCGCGTAACTGCAACGCTCACAGGAAAAAAGGAGACGGATTATTTCTGGGAAATGTTTCAAGTCGAGTTGAGTTTCGTCTGAACAGCTCGCCCCATAACTGAACCTCCCACCCTTCCACTTGGTCAGCAACGCTCGTCGATCAAGCCGAATTCTCCCCACCCGTATGCATCACAACCATACGCACCAAGCCTCCACGGCCTCCAACAGGGAGAACCCCCGCAATGTCCGAACCCAATAACCCCCAGCTCCAAGGCTCCCAGTCCGACGGCTCCGCCGCCGGCGGCTGGCCTGCCCTAAACGCCGTCAACAAACACCTGCTCCACCAGCACGTCCTGCTCAAGGGAAACCGTACCCTGCTGTCCATGAACAAGCCGGACGGCTTCGACTGCCCCAGCTGTGCCTGGCCAGACCCAAAAAAGCCGCACACCTTTGAATACTGTGAAAACGGTGCCAAGGCACTGGCGTGGGAGTCGACCACAAAACGCGTCACGCCCGAGTTCTTCGCTCAGCATACGGTCAGTGAGCTGGCCACCTGGACCGATCACGACCTGGAAGATCAGGGCCGCATCACCGAGCCGATGCGCTATGACGCTGGCAGCGACAAATACCTGCCCGTTAGTTGGGACGAGGTGTTCGCCGAGATCGGGCAAGAGCTGCGCCAGCTGAGCGACCCGTGGAAGCTGGAGTTGTACACCTCGGGGCGTACCTCGAACGAGGCGGCGTTTTTGTATCAGTTGTTTGGCCGCCTGTATGGCATGGCTAACTTTCCTGACTGTTCGAACATGTGCCACGAGACTACCAGTGTGGCGCTGCCCGAATCGATCGGCGTGGGCAAAGGCACTACGACGCTGGAGGACTTCGAGAACGCTGACGCCATTTTTATCTTCGGTCAGAACCCCGGGACCAACAGCCCGCGCATGATGTCGGAGCTGCATGCCGCCGCGCGCCGTGGCGCGAGCATCATCTCGTTCAACCCGTTGCGCGAAAAGGCGCTGGTGCGGTTTGCATCACCCCAGGATCCTCGCGATATGCTCAGTCGCAGCGGGGTCAAGATCAGTTCCCAGTACCATCAGGTCCGAATCGGCGGCGACATGATTGCCGTGCAGGGCATCTGCAAAGCGGTGATTGAAGCGGACGATGCGGCTCAGCGTGAAGGGCTGCCCCGTGTGCTGGATGTCGCCTTCATCGACGAGCACACCCATGGCCTTGAGCGGTTTGCTGATTATTGCCGACAGCTGCCGTGGGCAATCATCGAGCGTCATTCGGGCCTGACGCGCCAGGCGCTGGAGGATGTGGCGGCGGTGTACATGCGTTCGGAGCGGGTGATCTGTTGCTGGGGCATGGGCATCACTCAACACAAGCGCGGTGGCGATGCGATGCAGCAGATCATTAATCTGCTGTTGTTACGCGGCAACATCGGCAAGCTGGGCGCGGGTGCTTGCCCCATTCGCGGCCACTCCAATGTGCAGGGCGACCGCACCATGGGCATCTACGAAAAAGCCGGCGAGCCGTTCCTGGCCAGTATGAGCAAGGTGTTCGGTTTCGAGGCGTCCCGCAAAGGTGGGCATGATGTGGCCGAAGCCTGCGAAGCGCTGCTGCGCGGTGAGGTCGAAGCGTTTATTTCCATGGGCGGCAATTTCTTCCGGGCCATCCCGGATATCGACGTGGTCTGCCCGACCGTCAAACGCTTGAAAATGACCGTGCTGGTCAATACCAAACTCAATCGCAGTGCAACGGTCCACGGCCAGAAAGCGTTTCTGCTGCCGTGCATCGCCCGCTCGGAGCTGGACATGCAGAACGGTGTGGCGCAAACCGTGACGGTCGAAGACTCGATGTCGATGGTGCACGGCTCCACCGGCATGCTGGAGCCTGCGTCGAAACACCTGATCTCCGAAGTGGCGATCATCGCCGGTATGGCCAAGGCGACGCTTGCGCCCAACCCCAACGTGGATTGGGACAGCTACGTGAGCGATTACGCGCGCATTCGCGACAAGATCGAAGCCGTGCTGCCCGAGCAGTTTTATGACTTCAATCAGCGCATCAAGGAGCCCGGCGGTTTCCGCCTGCCCAACGGTGCCAGCGAGCGCAAGTGGAACACCGCGTCAGGCAAGGCCAACTTCCTGTTTCCTGCAGGGGTTTTTGACGAGGACGACACGCCACCGGGCGCGGAGCATCTGCAGTTGATGACGATCCGCAGCCATGACCAATTCAACACCACGGTGTATTCCAACGATGACCGTTACCGGGGTATCTATGGCGACCGCATGGTGGTGATGCTCAACCCGCAGGACATCGAGCGCCTGGGGCTCAAGGCCGGGGATTATGTCGAGTTCCAGACCGCCCTTGATATGACGACTCCGCGTCGTGCGCCCGGCTTCAAAGTCATCCCCTTCGACGTACCGCAAGGCTGTTGCGCCGCGTACTACCCGGAGACCAACGGCCTGCTGCCACTGGCGAATCGGGATAGCCGCAGTAACACACCGGCGGCGAAATCCATCCCGGTGAACCTGGTGCGGATGAATCCAGAGGAGACGCAAGTGGCTTTGCAACGACGCGGGTTGATTGCGGCGGCCAGTTAGGGCTCGTGGTACAGCGTTGTGATCGTTCCCACGCGTGGGAACGATCACAAACCCTCAGCTATCGCATCGGATGTTTTTCCGGTGCCGGCCAGCATGAGAGCTAGATTTTAGACTTAGGCTGCCCTGAGAAACGGGATGCAGCCTGTTCGAAACTTTGTCCTGCACGTGGATTCCATTGCACACCCGAGCGGGCTTCAATCCCAGGTTTCAGCTGCTGGTTGTCGTCATAGTCTTCATGTGGATGAAAAAACAGCGGCTGCACCGCTTCCAAGCTTCGCAGGTAGTCAGCATATGAATTCAGATATTGCTGACGTTCGTCATCGCTGAGCTGTGCCGGCATCCATGCAGCAAACGGCGGAAGAACGGTGAAACCGGTATAAGCCAAAATGCCGTTATGGATAGGCCAGAGTATGTGATGCAAGTCGCCATCAATGCCAGCAGGTGTATAAAGGCTGCTCGCGGTGCCCGTGGTCAGGCAAAGCATGGCCCTCTTGCCCTTGAGTAGGCCTGATCCATACTTGTGCCCCGATGAGTACGCGAACCCGCGACTTAACACCCGGTCTACCCAGCCTTTCAGAATGGCCGGCATCGAAAACCACCACACAGGAAACTGAAAAATCACCAGGTCAGCCCACATGACTTTCGATTGCTCGACTTTGACGTCGTCGGTGTGAGCGTTGTTTGCAAACGCATGTTCTTGCTCGCGGGGAAGATCAAGATAGTCAGGATCGGCACGATTATCGGGGAAGTCACCAGCGCCCAGCTCAGCCTTCCAATTCATCGCGTAGAGATCGCTCACCTGAACCTGGTGGCCGAGTTCGCGCAGCGTTTCAACAGCTACGTCCTTTAGGGCACCGTTGAAAGAGCGTGGTTCCGGGTGCGCCAATACGATTAACGTCTTCATAACTGCATCCTCTCTTTGCGGTTTTTCGGTATTGGATAACGTCTATCGCCCCGATTCTGTCCGACCGCTTTGCTGAGACTCACCACGAGCAGGCCGACAATAGTCAGGCTTGCGCCCAGCAGAAACCCGATGCTCGTCTGCTCTTTGAGCCACAGGTAACCCATCAATACGCCAAACAGCGGACTCATGAAGGCCAGCACTCCCAGGCGAGCCGCGAGGTAGCGACGAAGCATCCAGAACCAGATCAAGTAGCTTGCCACTGACACGATCAATGTTTGGAAAACCAGGCTGGCCATTGCACCGGTTGAAAAACTCATTGCGCTTTGGCCCGCTAGCAGGCTCAAAGGCAGCAGAAGGAGAAAGGCCCCTGCCAGTTGGTAAAACAGGGTCTGGGTTGCGGGTGCTTCACTTAGGCGACTCGTACGCACCGCTACCGTCGTAAATCCCCAGGCAGCGCCCGCGCACAAGCCCAGCAGGTCACCCAGCAGGCTGTTTGTGTTGGAGGTTTGAATGGCTGTTCCATCGCGTGGCATGAGGAAGGTGATGGCAATGCCTGCGAACGCCAGCGACATACCCAACCACTGAATCGCGCTAAGCCGTTCCTCCGGCAAGCGCAGGTGCAGACCAATGGCGGCAAATAAGGGCGCCGTATAAAGGAAAACCGCCATATGCGAAGCACTTGTCCAGCGTAACCCTTGCGCGATGAACAGAAATTCACTCGCGAACAGTACGGCCACGACCAATCCGGAGCGGCACCAGACGCCGGGTAACCACACTTCCCGCATGATCGATTTTCCGATCAGCCAGACCAAGGCTGCAGCGACTCCGGAGCGAACGGCGACCTGCATGAGCGGTGCTATGTCACCGGCAACCGCCTTGATTGCCACCTGCTGGGCGCCCCAGATGAGACACAGCAGCACCATTACCGCCGTGGCAGCCCCGTCGACTGACTTCCTCACTTATCGGCACCTTTTATCATTGATCTGGACAACAATTTATTTCTCACTCGGCTGGCCCAACAGCCGATGGCGAAATTCGATTGTGGGAAAGTACGCAAGCCGCTACAAATCATATGTTTTCGATCTATAGAAGAGAAAAACTACGCCATGAGAGCAGATACGCCCCTCAGGGCCATCGCATGCTTTGACGCGGTCATGCGCACCGGCAGCGTCAGCCTTGCTGCAAGCCAGTTGTTCGTGACGCCGGGAGCGGTAGGGCAACAGATTCGCAAGCTGGAAGGTTGGCTGGGAACGCCACTGTTCATACGCAATGTGCGCAGGCTGCAACCCACGGCGCAGGCGCTGAGCTACTGGGAGCAGGTCAAGCCGGCGCTTCGCCAGCTGGAGACAGCCAACCTGGCCGTGCGGGTTCTTAGAGACAGGCAGGTACGGCTAAGCTTGCCGCCGGCGTTCGCGAACTCCTGGTTCGCAAAGCGGATGCCATTGTTCATGGAGCGGCATCCAGAGGTGCAACTGCACTTGAGCGCATCCACCGATAACGTGGATTTCCATGACGCTACCTGCGACCTGGCGGTGCGGCATTTCGATGGATATAGCAGTGACGTGAACGCAGAACTGCTCTTGCCAGACGAGGTCAGGGTCTATTCCAGCCCGGCTTACCGCGAACGGCTCCAGTTGCATAGCCTTGATTGTTTGCCGGGAGCAACCTTGATCTATACGACGTCTCATGCTCACTGGTCTCAATGGCTATCATCGGTCGGTATGTCCCCCGATAGCTTCTCCAGCAGCCTCAAGTTCGATCAGTCTGAGCTGGCAATCGACGCGGCGCGCCGCGATCAGGGTTTAGTGCTCACCAGCCCTTGGCTGGTTGAGGAAGATGTAGAAAGAGGCCTTCTCGTACCTGTCTTTGACGCTGTACTGAAGACTGGCAAGGGCTATTATTTGGTTCAGGCCAAAGATGTGGTGCTGGGTGAGGCAGCACAGCTGTTGCGCCGATGGCTTTGCGACGTAGCGCAGCGAATTCAAAAAAAAAATAATAATTTGAAGCTCACGAAAATTAATTCCGTCCCCTTTTCGCGTTAAAAGAAAAATAGATCCATCCCGGTTTTCGATTACGTCCAATGGACTTTCGACGAAGTGAAATAGGAACATCATGGCATTCACAGCTATCTGCGTTGTTTCCCTAATTTTTTGGACTGTTGTTTCAGCAGTCACGGGAGCTGAAGAGCCTTGGGACCTGGCTAGTTATTGGGCCCTCATCTATCCCGCCGCGCTTGTTCTGTCAGTGATTCTTGGAGCAGTGCTAAAAAGCGCCCAGTGGTCCGCAGGCGCCGTCGTGATGCTTGCTCAGATCCCAGTGGTACTGGTTATTTCGGGGGCTTCGCCGTTGCTGGGTGTCGGTATCCTGTATGCGGCGGTTCTCTCAATTCCTGCGATGACGCTCTCTTGGCTCGCGGGTAAATTGCGGCAGGCTTACAGGCCATAAAGCAACAAAGGGGACGGATTTATTTCTTGGAAAAATAAATCCATCCCCTTTTCGTTATGCCAACACCTTATTACGGCATTGAAATCCCATATTCAGCGAGCTTGGCCTTGTTCTCCTGCACTACGTATTTTTTATCCACGATCTGCGAGAACTTCACGAAATCCGCCTTGGCGTAGTCCCTGTCTCCCAAATGGTCATACGCAATCCCGCGCGCATAAAAGGCCCACGCATAGTCCGGTTGGCGCTGAAGGCCCGTGCTGAAGGCTTCAGCGGCTTCTCGGTACTGACCCAGGTCTGTCAGCGCGAGGCCCAGGTGGTAGTAGGTCGGCATGTGGAAGCCGGCTCCCTTTCCGGTTTCTCCCAAATTGTTGTCCAGGTTGTATTGCACAAGTTCGAGGGCTTTTTTCGGGTTGCCAACGTCGCGATACATGGCGCTCAAATCCAGGTTGTCACGCGGATCAGGCTTGACCGCCAACTGCATGGATTTTTCCTTGGCGGCCACGGCTTCGGGAAAGTGTTTGAGGTTGCTGTGGGCGTCGGCCTGAACCGCGTAAACCGCGCTTTGCAGCGAGGCGGGCAAGGTATTTTTCTGCAGGCATAAATCACCTTCCTGCAGCACCAGAGGATAGTTTTCGGCTTTGGACGCCTTGAACTGATTCGAGCAGTGGGCAAGGTTGGCTCTTTGCGGGTTTTGCATCCCGGCACAGCCGGTGAGGATGAAGAAGCCTGTAATCAGAGCGGGCCAGCGAGCATTCATGGAAAACTTCCTTGTCAATCGAACAGGCGAGCGTTGAGGTCAGGGCGATAGACCTGCAGGAGCGGCGTGGTCACGGTGCCTTGCAGCGAGCAGAACACCGTGGTGTGTCCGGCCAGTGGCGGTGTCGCGTCGCCCGTGTCGACCATCAACACGCGGTCGACGAAGCCAAACGGCGTGGCAACGCCGGGGCCGGTCAGGCCTTCGGTGCGCCACTGACCGATCGGGTCACCGACGCGGCGAATTTCGGCGCGGGTGATGGCTTTGCCCTGGCTGACAAAGCGTGCATTGTCGACGATCAGCGGCTTGAGTTTGGCGGCGACCTCTTGCGGCGAACCGTCGACTACAAAACCCCAGAACAGAAAATTGCCCAAGCCCTTCATGGTTTGGGCCTGGTTGTAATAGCCGACCATCCGCACGCCGTTGACGACCAGGGGCGTTTCGAAATGTTGGTAAGTGCCACCTTCCTGCAGCGGGTTCAGGATGGTGGGTGCCTTGACCGAGCCGTACTGACTCAGGCGCATGGTATCTGCCGGCAGACGGGCGTCGCGCAGGCTCTCGAAAAAACGCGCGTCGCAACGAGAGAATTCGGTCAGCAGTTGTTCGGGGGTGGCGCCGGTCTGAGCCTGGGCACTGCAGGCAGCGGCGAGCAAAGCAATGCCGGAAAAAACGAAGCGGAACATGTCAAATCATCCGTGAGATAGGAACTAAGGCCGTCGGCCCATGGGTAGCGAACTTTATCAAAAACCGGCCTGCGGGAGATGGCCTGCTGCTCTTTTTGGCTGAACGCTGGCATAAAAAATGGGACGGCGAAATCGTACATCGCCGCCCTGCAAGATCGTACAAGCCCTCCCACCCCGTGCGCCACTAACCTGACCACTCTCCCACTCCCGAGCATCCGTCATGGTCCAGCGTTCCCCCATAAACCTCAGCCAAAAAGCCTCCCTCATCGACAAGCAATGGAGCCCACGCGTGGTCGCCGAAATGAACGACTACCAATTCAAAGTGGTACGCATCGAAGGCGAATTCATATGGCACTCCCACCCCGAAACCGACGAGGCATTCCTGGTACTGGAAGGCACGCTACGTATCGACCTTCCCGACGGCCCGGTCTACGTGGCGCCAGGCGAACTCTACGTGGTCCCTCGTGGCGTTGAACACCGCACGGCCGCCGAAGGCGAAGCCAAGCTGATGATGATCGAGCCACGGGGCGTCTTGAACACCGGTCATGAAGGTGGGGACCGAACCGCCTTGAATGATCAGTGGATCTGAAGACTGTATTTGGCCCGGGGCATGATCATCATCGGTGCCCCCGCAATGAAACCCTCCCATCCGGTCACGATCGGCTGTGGGTCTCGCGCCTTCAGTTCCAAGTGACCAAGCTTTGCCTGGCGCCCAGAAATCTGTCGCTTTCACCTGATGCCCTCACTCAGGATTGGCGTCAGGCACCCACAACGTGCACGACGTTGCGGCCTGGGCGATCAGCCAATCATGATCACGCTTCGCGAAGGGCCGTGGCATCCCGGCAGATACCCGAAGCGCCATTCTGTGGGCGCCCCTGACTTCGTTTTCACTCGGCGTCGCCTCCCCCAGTTTTGTGTTGTTCTTGAGCCCGCCAATGGCGCCATGCAGCGCGAGCTCCTGCTTGAAGGTGTCAGCACTTTCCTCAATGACAGAGACGGCGATAAAGGCGGCATTCGAGCAGCGATCCATCTTTTCCCACTGCTTCGACTGCGCTTCTGTTCCGAAGACGGTCGCCGATGACAACAAGACCATAAAGCCGATTAAACAACGCATCGTTTGCCTCCTTTCAAATAATCGCCGCTGTAATACCTCATCAATAGCTGACAAACAACATGAACGAGGCTACGGAGGTGATCAACGCAATAGGTACCTTGTTCAAGTGAGTCAATGCCCTGCGAGAAAGGCCTTCGAAAGAAACCATGCACGGCGGCCTCGATGTGGCCTGCATGACGACCTTCGGCAATGTTACTGAGGGTGACATTTTGATGGTAGAACAGCTCGTGGTTGCTTCGCTGCGCATGCTTCCCATGCGCCTGGGCGGTATCGAGGAGATAGCGAAGGTGATAGCCATCGGCTGCGGTAAGGGACCCTAGGAAAACTCACTTGAAGGGCAATGGTGGTGCTGAAGGAAGATGGGCTCAGGTGCGTAGTCGTTAACTTCGGGAGTTTGCTGTGCAGATGCTAGCAACTTGAGGTTGAACGACCGCGTAGGATCGATTGGAACCTTTCGCGACAGCCAGAAATCGTCCAACTGCGGACAGTGACCGAATCGTTGCGAACAACCCATCAACTGCTCAAGGTCGCGCGCTCGCTGGCGGAACTTGAACAAGCCGACGGGATCAGACGCGAAAACATGGCCGAGGGGCTGCAATATTGGCCGACACTGCTCCAGCCCGTGTCACCCCTTGGTAAGATCAACCAACGGCGTCTGCCGCACCTCAGTCTCCCGCCCATCCTGAATCTCGCTCACCTGCTTCAAGGCTTTATCCACCGCCGCCTTATCCGCCAACAAGCTATAGCTGATGCGGAACTGCTTGTGTTCCTTGGGCCCAATTGTCGGCACCAGATTCAGTGGCCGCTGATAACGGCGGTTGTAGGAAAAACTTGTCCCCGGCTCCAGCCCCGTGACATACCCCTGACCTTGGGTATCGGTATTTTTCCACAGGGAAAACACGGGCAGTGTCTGGGTATTGAAGCCGACCGAAACGCCCAGGCTGCCGGCCTTGTCATGCAACACGGTCAACGTATCGCCATTGGCATCGGCATACGGCACCACGTTGTATACCGTTTCGTCGTAGTCCTTGGTCGGTGCGCGGTAGGTTTGCCAGTCGGGCAGATCGTCCTTGGCTTTGTCGTTGAACGGCGACACCTGTTTCACTGGCGCGGCGAAACGAGCGCCCTGCTCCAGGAACGGGGTGCTGAAGTTGCTGTGGTACAGCGCCTGGTATTCCTTCGGATAGTCGCCGTTGTTGGTCAGGGTGTCGTTGAGGGCGAACACGACGCTGCCGGGTTCGGTGACCAGTTCGGTCGCGACCGAGAAGTCGACCTTCTTGAACGCCTGCTCTTTCAGCTCGCCGCGCAGGGTGATGGCGTACGGTGGTTTTTCATCGATATGCAGCGTGACTTTGTTCGCAGGAATGTTGGCGGCCCGACCGTGCAGGGTCAGCAGTTCGCCGTTGTCGACGCCGGGGTGGCCGACCCATTCGTATCCGCAGCGGGTGACCAGCTCATTGAAACCTTCCAACCAGCCCAGGCCACCGCGGCCATTGAGTTCGATGAAAGATGGATTGACCACTTCCTTGACCGGCGAATCCCAGCCCATGCGCACATTGCCAACCGAGGCCTGCAAGACGTTCATTCCGCGAGTCGGCACTATCGAGAGCTTCATCGTGCCGTTATCAATGTCGACGATGCTGACGCCCTCCTGCCGACCGCCGTGCAAGGTGCGCAAGGTAACGCTGAAGGGTTTGGCGGTTTTTATTCCGAGTTGCGCACTGGTGACCTGCCAGCTCTGGGCGGCTTTGTCAGTGTCGAGCAGAACGTAATCCCAGGCCATGGCGTGGGAGGCAGCGGACAGTGCACTGAGGGCAACAAAGAGTTTGAGCGGGGTCATGGCGGCAGCCTATCTTGGAGTTGTGCCATTTTTATAAACGTGATGAAACGTTTCAGCAAGCTAAAAAATCCACACGGCAATTACGCTGATACCCGATTTCTGCCTTCTGCAGACCGGCTAAATCGCTAGTTAGGAGCCATTTGGTGTGGAATGTAAGAATTTACCGCCTTTAGCTTCAACTGCCGAGCGAACTGCCGCGGCGTCTGATTTCGAGCCGATAAATGCAAGTTGCAACTTAGGAAGCATGCTTGACGTGTTACTTAAAGCTGCAATAGCTGAGTTGGCTGCAAAAGAACTATCTGTTCCTGAGATGGCGACACGAACATCAGCTTTGCCTGCAGGGGCGATTATTTGATGGATGCTTGAAACAATTGGAGAGTCTAAACCTGCACTTCCGATAAGAGCGGATGCCATAGCTCCAGAAATGCCGTTATTCGCTGCGGGAACCCAAACTAAATTGAATTTTTGTTGTTCAAATAAAATTGCCGCAGATTGTGCGGCTTGCTGTGGCGATTGGCTCCCCGTTGTAGCGCATCCTGCTAATGCAAATAACAAAATTGTGTATGTCGTGATAAGTTTCATAATTGCTCCTGGATATTGATTGGGCGACGTTTCTGTCGCAGCATCGCTGGGGGAAGCAAAGCTCAGGGTTTGAACCCCATTCGGCGGCGAACTCTTCCACTCGACTTCTGAGTTTTTCGTTCTAGTAGGTAAAGGCCAGCTCGGCGCCCTCACGACGCATAGCCGACGCAATACCCGAGGCTATTGATAGTTTACTGGCCACGCCCACGATCAGAACGCGCTTGCCTGTGAGAAACCCCATGTGTAGCTCCTTGATGTCTAACAATCCAATACATAAGCCTCAAACAAGTCGAAACCCGACCGCCCATGCCTAGCGGTCGGTAAGCTTATGTCAACAGGGCAATCAGCGCGCACACCAGCGTGATCGCCAGCGCCGGCCATTGCATGGGCATGAAAAAGAAGTGATGGCGCACACCGTCGGCGTGAACCTTTCGATTCAACACAAAGCCCAGCACAACGTTGATCGCCGACCCCATACCGAACCCCATCAATACTTGCATGAGCGAGGTATTGCCGGGCTTGACGCTCGGATCCGGCCACAGCCACATCAACAGCAGCACTATCGCCACGGGTGTAAACAAGGTGAGCCAGCCTGCACCGCGATAGATCATCGTTCAGTCCTCATTCTTAACAACTGCCGGCTCACGCCAGCTCGCGGGTTTGTTCTTCGGCCGCAAATACGGCATCAAGGGTGTTGAGGAACAGGTCGTGACTCAGGATGCCGGTGGCGATGGTCGACAACACAGCCTTGCCGCTCTCGTCCTTGATCACCACTTTTTCGGTCCAGGCATTGAGGTCGACGGTGCGCAACGAAGCCATCGGCACGGTGCGGCCCTGGTATTCCAGGAACGTACGGCTGACTACAATCGGCGAGGTGGTGATCTTCAGAAAATTGCCGCTCATGCGCTTGCCCCAGACCTGCCCCGAGCTGATGCAATTGAACGTCACCGCCCCACCCGTTTCCAGCGTCGCGATCACCGCCGGCATGCGCGCGCGTACATGCAGCTCGCGCACCAACTGCTGGAATTCGTAAAAGCCCTTGAGGGTTTCAATCACTCGGTGAAACGGCTCCGACGCGTTACGACGATAGGCCAGGTTGGTGATCATGCCGGTCATCACGGTTTGCCCAGAGCCGAACAGGTACAGGTCGTCGATATCGGCAAAGGCGGTGTAGTCGCGCTGGTCGTTGATGAAGCGTTCGATGCCGTGCTCATACACGTTGTAACGCGGCGCGCGGAGTTTTTTGTGCCAGGCATAGCCCGCAAACACGCCCAACGCGAGAACGGTGAGCAAGGCGCTGATAGAGTAGGTCAGCGTCTGTGGGCTGCTGAAAGTGAACGCGGTGCCACGGGATAGCTGGACGACAATGGGGCCATTATTGGTCGCGGGTATCACAGTTTCCAGATACAGCACAAACACCGCGAGCCCCAGCAGCGCAACGCCAAATATCAAACTGAAGATCAGGAAACCCTTGCCGTGGCGAAAACTGGCGATCAGTTCGCCGGCGGCGGATGGCGCTTGGGTGGGAGATGGTTGCATGAGAGCTGCGTCCTTGTAGTGGGTTAGGCCTCGCACCCTATCCTTCTGGTGGCTGGGAGCGCTGGCACGGCGAGTTCGAACATGGCTAATTAATATCGTTCCTTGTGCGAGCGACTTTAGAATGCGAAAGCCAAACAGTTCACAACATTGGGGTCTTTTTTTTCAGATGTAGAACGGTGATCATCGCCCTCCCCCAAAAGCCCCAGGAATCAAAAGCATGGAATTGACGCTGGAAGCGGTTACGCTCTTTGCACTGAAATTGGCGCACGAGACGGACGGCGGCAGCCCGGTTTTGCGGGATGATCTGGTGATGCAAGCGTATGACCGCGAGGTGTTTGGGTTGTTGGTGCGGCAGGGGGATTTGGCGGGGATCCGGTTGAAGCTCGATGAGTGCCTGACGCTGGCACTCGAATCACTGGGCGGCGCAACGACCGTGATGGGGCGCGAGCTGCAACGGCTCGCGCTGCACGTGCGCCAGGCGCCGACACTGGAAGCCCTCAATGCCCCGCTCGACGCACTCAAGGATTACCTGAAAGCCATCCTGTAACCCACGGTTACCGCCGCCCTTCCACCGCCATCCGCGCCGCCAGCCCCATCAGCACCGAGCCCATCAGCCAGCGCTGCACCACCTGCCACCCCGGCCGGGTGACGAAAAACACGGCGATGGACCCCGCCAGAGTGGCGATCACCGCATTGACGCTGACGCTGATGAATATCTGCGTAAAGCCCAGCACCAGGGATTGCATCAGCACACTGCCCTGGCCGTTCGGGTCGATGAACTGGGGCAGCAACGACAAATACATCACCGCTACCTTGGGGTTCAGCAGGTTGGTCACCAGGCCCATGGTGAACAGTTTGCGCGGGCTGTCCTGGGGCAGACGCTGCACCTGGAACGGCGAACGGCCGCCCGGCCTGACCACCTGCCAGGCCAGATAGGCCAGGTACAGCGCCCCGCCAAACCGCAGCGCGTCATAGGCGAAGGGCACCGCCATCACCAACGCGGTAATCCCCAAGGCCGCGCACAGCATGTAAACCAGAAAGCCCAACGCCACGCCGCCCAGGGAGATAAACCCGGCGGTGCGCCCCTGGCAGATCGACCGCGAAATGAGGTAAATCATGTTCGGGCCGGGCGTCAGCACCATGCCGAGGGATATCAGCGCATAGGCAAGCCAGCTGGAGAGGTCAGGCATGGTCGGGCTCCGTGAGGGTTGTTCTGTCGACGCGAAACATCTGGTCAACGTTGTAGAGTAGGAAGCCATGGTAGGGCGTTCAAAATGTGCGCGTCAGATACAGATCCGTGATCAAAACGTCATACACCGACCGCACCACTCACCCAAGGGCAGGCACATGATCGACTTCAACAACAAGGGTTTCTTCAAACTCAAACAAAACAACGAGTACGCCGAACGCGTGGCGTCATTACTGCTGGATGACGAGGAAGTGGTCGACGCGTACAAGGCCATGCGCGATGGCGTGGTGTTCACCACCAAGCGCATCATCGCGGTGAACGTGCAGGGGATTACCGGCAGCAAGAAGGACTTCACGTCGCTGCCGTACAAGAACATTGTGGCGTATTCGGTGGAAACGTCGGGGACGTTTGATCTGGATTCGGAGTTGGAGATTTACTTTTCGTCGTTGGGGAAGGTGAAGTTTGAATTTACCGGGAAGACTTCGATTGTCGAGATTTCACGGTTGATTTCAAAGCACCTGCTCACTTGATCAGCGGATAAAAAAGACCTCAGCGTCCCGAGGTCTTTTTACTGCCCACACGATTTGAACGGATGTACCTCGATCAAAATGTGGGAGCTGGCTTGCCTGCGAAGACGCCAGCCGCCACACCCTCAAACCACCCGCCTACACACCAGCCGCCTCACCCTCTTCAGCCAGCCCGTTGGGCAACATTCCATTCGCCAAATCATCCACCACCGCCTTCGCCATTTCCCCCAGATAATGCGCCGCCCAGGCAAACCGATCCGCGCCCGTGTCCATGGCTGCATCCAACGCCAGCAGTTTGGAACAATGCAGCAACTCGGAGGCGTGATGCAGGGCATCGCGAAAGGGCACGCCGGAATTGACGCGAAATAGACGGTGGAGGTTGGGCTGTTTGCCGCAGGTGGAAAAGGTGATGACACCGAGGGTTTTGTTGAGGGGTGGGTTGATCATAGGGCACCTCCGACTTGAGCCGGAGTGTGGGTTGCGGTGTTGCGAGGGTACGACCTTTCAGAAACGCTCATTGGTATAGCTCCCATTTTTTCAAAGAGAGCTGCCTCATTCGTTTCCAGGCGAATGGTGGCAGCTGCGCGCAGGCTGGAAACCGGGGGTAATAGGCAAACCCGGCAGACTCAAGAGTCTCCCACGCACAGCCGCCATAGCACGCATATGCTGGCACAAAAAGGCGCCAGCAGTCGTGATAAATGGTGGCGCCTGTGCGCCTATACCCACGGGTTTCCAGGCCCGGTCGTCGTGAAGTGACGACGGCCACAACGTAATCCCAAAGATTCGGTCATGAAAGGGAGCTTTTGTATGTACAGATTTCCGCTGCAGTGAAAGGCGAACACCTCATTCGTCATACCCCAATCCCAACTACTGAGATCCTGTTTACTTTTCCCACACTCACGGTCGAACAATGCCAATTCCAGCCCCCTGATCGCCCCCCGTAGGCTCACTTCCTCGCACAAGGAAGTGAGCCGGTCATGTCAGAACGCTTTTACCCCCTTACCGAAGAAGAACAACGCAGGCAACGAATCCTGACGCCGCAACCATCGCGCGTGCCCTATTCGCCGGCGATTGATTTATTCGAGCCCTCCCCTGCCCCAGCCCCCACGCCAGCCAAACCTCACGGCTGCGTGTTCATCAAGCCCTGCCAACTGCCGGACGGCTTCACCCGCTATGCAGACCCCACCGGTTATGTCCCGCTGGAGCTGGTCAAGGAGTACGCCCATTTCAGCCTGTTGGGTGGGCGCGAGGTGGACGGTAAGGGCGCGGTGGCGCTGCGCAAGATCGGCGGCAACGCATTGCCCGCTGGCTTGGGGCAGTTGGCGTTGCGTTCGGCGATGTGGGAGTCGGCGGCGGCTGCCGTCGGGTCTGTCGCCGGTGGCCTGTTGACCGGTTTGGTGGCGCTGGCCTGGCCGTCTGAGTTGGGTGACAGCGCGCTCTACAGCGAGGAGCAGCTACGCTCGATGGCGCGGGCGCGGTCACAGATGCGTTTACATATCGAGCAACGCGAGGACGGTACGCTCAAGGGGTATGGGTTTTACACCGGCGATCATCCGAGCTGGCAGATGATCGATGTGGTGCAGTTCCAAGCCCGCGACGATCAGTTTGTCGCGGATTTGGGCGAGGGTGTCGAGCTGATCTGGACGCCTGCGGTTGATCCGGACGACACGCTGGGTATTCCGGCATTGGAGGCAGCACCGCAAGCGCCGGTCATCTGGATTTACCCGCCGACGGAGAAAGCCGCGCAGATTCTGGTGAACCCGGTTTATCCGCCGGAGTATCGGGATTTTATTCTGGTGTTCCCGGTGGAGTCGGGGGTTCGGCCGTTGTATCTGGTTGTGAGTGTTAAGGCGGGGGATCACAAGTACCACAAGGCTCCGAATACTGAACAAATTACCGGCTTTGAAAATCTGAAAAAAGCAAAACCCATGACTCCCAAACAGGGAAGTGCAGGCCTGAGAGAGCGCTGGATTGATGACAAGGGTCGAAGGATCTATGAATGGGACTCCCAACACGGCGAGCTGGAAATTTATCTAGCAAGTGATGGAAGCCATATAGGCGCGTTCAACCATCTAACCGGCGAGCAGCTAAAAGGGGCGAAAAAGAAACGAAACATCAAAAAGTATCTGTGAGGACTACATGGGACTTAAAGTGAGATTGGAATGGTTCGACAGAACCACAGAGTGGCTAAGCGGAGCGGAGGATTCAGCGGACTTAGGAGACGATTACTCCGTAATTTCTGAGCTCGGATTGTCGGTAGACGAAGACGTCAATAATGGCATGTTTGAACTGCGGCGAGAGTGGCTATCGCAGGTACAGATGTACTTCTCTCATGAGATCGCTCTTTCAGAAAGCGACTACTTCATCGCGTTTGATTACGAGGAGGCACGCAAGTAATACAAGCTAAGAGAATCCATGGGCGCATTTTTCCCTGTACCGCCGAACGTCGAGGACCGGCTGATCCAAAACGCCCAATTTACAGATAAAAAGGAACGCGACAAATGGTGATGAAAATCAGATTGCGGTGGTACGAGAAACAAAGCAATGACTTGAAGGCAGATGAGTATTCAGCGGATATCGAGGACCCATACAGTGTTTTTGAAGCGTTGGGTTTAGGCGGGGAAACCGCGATATATGCCGATGTATTCGACATGTTGCCTGACTGGACAACGATTATTCAGCCGTATTTCCAACACATGATTGAACCCGCACACCTCGACTACCAGATTTCCTTCTGTCACCAAGGCGCGTGGCCACCTCCTTCAAAGCAACCTAAGACGGGGATCTGATGCAATTGTACTCACAGGCTTTACCGTGCGAACGGTGGGCAACACCCACCGTTCAATCAACTGCGCTCACCCCTCCTTCTCTCCTTCAACCAACACCCGATTCGCCGGATCCGTAATATCAAACACCTGCTGCGCACACGCCGAATTAGTGCCTTTGAACTGAAACTCCACCAGATACACCTTCGCCTTCTGCGGGCTGAAGCTACTCACCAACGGCCCGCACCGGTAGTAAGCGCCATTGCCAATACTGCCCGCCGAGCCGGATACAGTGAGTTTCTTGCCCGGATCCGCCTGGATCTCCAACTGCGGAAAACGCTTCAAGGTCGCGCTGGCAACTGTCTGGTTCAGCTTGGCGATCCAGTTGAAAATGCGGCCTTCACCGGTGTCCACCACGGTGCCGAGGGTTTCCATGCGCTGGTCGGGGTCGCCCTGGCGCAGGATGGCGAATTCGACGGGGTTGGTGCCGCCGTAGGCCTTCATGATGACTTTGGTATGTTCGGCATCCACGGCCACGGTTTTCTGACGCAACTGTATGCCGTCCTTGAACAGGCTGGGCGATGAGTCACGTTGGTTGGATTGACACGCGCACAGCGCCAGGGTGATGAGGGATAGCAGCGCGATTCGCTTCACAGGGAATGTCCTTATCGGTGTGAGGGGCTGATGACCTGACTTGCGATTAAACAGGGTTATTTTGGCTGAAACGTTTCAAGGTACGCCAATATGTTTTCAATTTTCTCCTGATCACTGATGCCCCAGAAAATCATCCGCGTGCCGCTCACCACTTTCTTCGGCGCTTCAATATAGGCGGCCAGTTTGTCGCGGGTCCAGACCACACCGGAGTTTTTCATCGCGTCGGAATACTGGTAATCCGAGGTAGTCCCGGCCGGGCGGCCGATGATGCCGTTGAGCTGCGGCCCGAACCCTCCACGTGCGTCTTCGCCGACACTGTGGCAGCCACCGCAGGTCTTGGCGAAGAGTTTGGCGCCCGCCTCGGCATCGCCGGCGGCAAAGGCCGCCTGGGTATTGAAGATCAGGGCGAGGCTGAACAAGGCGTACTTCATGGGGGACTCCACATCGGCTGTTGCGGGCAATTATGCCTGTTTGTCAGGAGCGCAACCGCGGTTGCCGAGGGCCTTTTTTGCGTGAGTTGCAAACGCAGACATCGTGCAGCACCTGCCGGCAAGTACGCAACCTAGACCCCTTGAAGCACCACCCATCGTTTAAGCGCTATCCCAATCGAACCTATGTCGCCTCGCCCCACTCAACTGACTGAACCCTGATGGTGGAGTAAGGATCATGGCTCAGCCATCGATTTTAGTATTGGAAGACGACGAGATCATTCGGGCGTTGATGGTCGATGTACTGGAAGATTTCGGCGCGCAGGTGACGTCATTTCCTTCAGCAGATGAAGGAATGATCTACCTGGAACGGGGCGATGACCCGGTGGACCTGATTGTCAGTGATATTCAAATGCCGGGTTTGCTCAATGGCTATGACCTGAGCAAGGTCGTGGCGCACCGCTGGCCAACGGTGCAAGTGGTGTTGACGTCCGGCAACACCCACCTGGCGGCGCAGTTGGGCGGCTCGGTACGGTTCCTGCCCAAGCCGTGGAGTACCCAGCACCTGATTGACTGTGTGCAGACGGCGCTGAACCAGCAGGGTTTGGCCATGCATTGATGGCGTTGCGATATCGCTTCAAGCGAACTTCCCCCTACGTCCGTGGGTCCACTGGTGACGCAAGGAGCGACATTTCTGATCCGCCAGTCAGCCTTTTCGCTTTTCGCGTTTAGTCACCGACTGTAGAATCGTCGCCCAATTCGCGCGTCATTCATGGCCGAGAGGCCCACAGTTCGAGCTCACTGAATGCATTCTCAGGCCCATGACGTCGATGCGCCCTCCCTGCTGGAAGCGCTGCGCACAGGCACGGCCTTGCTGCATACAGCACTGGAAAAGCGCCTGCCGTTCTTCTCCGAGCGCCTTGATGCGCAGTGGTATCGGCGCTTGCTCCAGGCGTACTACGGTTTTTATCAGCCCATGGAAGCGGCACTGTATGACAGCGCCTTGATTCCCGAAGGGTTCGATACAGCAATGCGCGTGAAAACACCGACGCTGCTGACTGACCTCTACGCCCTGGGCCTGGATGATCACGCCATCGACACCCTGCCCCATTGCACGCAACTCCCTACGTTCGATACGCCCGCCGCCTGCCTCGGTGCCCTGTATGTACTTGAGGGCGCGACCCTGGGCGGCCAAGTGCTTCGCCGGGAAATGGCTCAGCGCCTGGGTGTGAATGCCGACAACGGCGGTGCATTTCTCAATATCTACGGGGTAGAGACCGGGCGGCGCTGGAAGGATTTTCTTGATTACCTGGGCGACCAGGCGCTGGGCGCGCCGGCAAAACAACACGCCGTGGACGCCGCCCGCTCGACATTCAGCTGCTTTGAGCAATGGCTCGACAGCCAGGAGGTACTGCTATGAAACCCGAAGATTTTGAAGAGCTGCTTGCCAACTGTGCCAACGAGCCCATCCGCTTTCCCGGGGCGATCCAGCCCCACGGTGCGCTGCTGACCCTGTCGGAGCCCGGCCTGGAGATCATCCAGGTCAGCGCCAACGTCGGCACCTTGTTCGGCCATGCGCCCGAAGCGTTGCTGGGCCAGCCGCTGCACAGCTTGATCGGCGCCGAACACGCCCAGGCCGTCAGAGTCATGGCCCAAACCAATACTTTCTTCGACATGCCACCGTTGCACATCACCCTGAACGGCGCGGACTTCGAAGGCTTGCTGCACCGCCACCAGAATGTGCTGGTGCTGGAATTCGAGCCGCGGCTCCAGGATTTCCGCCCGCGCGCGGTGAACGGTCGCACCAGTAACCTGGGCAAGATGCTGCAACGTTTGCAGGCGGCGAAAACCCTGCAGGCGCTGTACGAAATCAGCGTGAATGAAATCCAGGCCATGACCGGCTACGACCGCGTGCTGATCTACCGTTTCGAAGACGAAGGTCATGGCCAGGTAATCGCCGAAGCGTCGGCGCCGTCCATGGAGCTTTTCAACGGCCTGTTCTTCCCCGCATCCGACATCCCGGAGCAGGCTCGCGAGCTGTATCGCTCCAACTGGCTGCGCATTATTCCGAACGCGGCCTACGAACCGGTACCGCTGTTGCCCACGTTGCGCCCCGACACCGGCCAGCCGCTGGACCTGAGCTTCGCCACCCTGCGCAGTGTGTCGCCGATTCACTGCCAGTACATGCAGAACATGGGCGTGCTGTCGTCCATGAGCATCTCGCTGATGAGCGGCGACAAGCTCTGGGGCCTTATCAGCTGCGGCAACCGCGAACCTCTGCTGGTGCCCAATGACCTGCGTATCGCCTGCCAGACTATTGGCCAGGTGTTGTCGTTGCAGATCAGCGCCATGGAAGCGCTGGATCTCAGCCGCCAGCGTGATGAAAAACTCGACGCCCTAGCGCGGTTGGGTCAAGCCATGAAGGCGTCTGAAGTCGGCGTGTTCGACGGCCTGGCTCAACAACCGCAATGGCTGATGGACCTGACCCTGTCCGGCGGCGTGGCGATCATCGAAGACAAACAATTGCACCGTTACGGCAACTGCCCGGAGCCGGCGCAAATTCGCTCGCTGCACAAGTGGCTGCAGCAGAGCGCCGAGCCGGTGTTTTCCAGCCATAACCTGGTGTCGGTGTACCCGCCGGCCGCCGCGTTCCAGCAGGTGGCCAGCGGCGTGCTGGCCATGAGTCTGCCTAAACCGGTGGACAACGGCGTGCTGTGGTTCCGCCCGGAAGTGAAGGAGAACACCCAGTGGAGCGGCGATCCGAAAAAGCCGCTGGATCTGGAAAACTCCGACGCCGGTCTGCGCCTTCGCCCACGCACCTCGTTTGAAATCTGGAAGGTCGAAATGGCCGGCATCTCCACCAAGTGGAGCCACGGCGACCTGTTCGCCGCCAACGACTTGCGCCGCTCGGCCCTGGAAAACGACCTGGCCCGCCAGGTGCTGCGCGAACAACAAGCCGTGCGCGCCCGTGAAGAGCTGGTGGCGGTGGTGTCCCATGACCTGCGCAACCCGATGACCGTGATCTCGATGCTCTGCGGCATGCTGCAAAAGGCCTTCAGCTCCGATGGCCCGCATACGTCACGGCGGATTTCCTCAGCCATCGACACCATGCAGCAGGCGGCCGGGCGCATGAATGTGCTGCTGGAAGACCTGCTCGACACGTCGAAAATCGATGCCGGGCGGTATGTGGTCAAGCCGGTGGCGCTGGATGTCAGCCAGATGTTCGAAGAGGCCTACTCCTTGCTCGCACCGCTGGCGTCGGAGAAAGGCATTGACCTGTCGTTCAACGCCGAGCCGGGCCTGCAGATCAACGCCGACCCGGAGCGCCTGTTCCAGGTGCTGTCGAACCTGATCGGCAATGCCATCAAGTTCACCCCGCGCCAGGGCAATATCGGCATCAGCGCCATGAACAATGGCGAGGAAATCGTGTTCTCGGTGCGTGATACCGGCGAAGGCATTGCGCCGGAACAACTGCCTCATGTGTTTGATCGTTACTGGACCCAGACCGAAAACAACCCCACCGGTAACGGCCTGGGGCTGTACATCACCCAAGGCATCATTCACGCCCATGGCGGCAAGATCGTTGCCGAGAGTGAGGTGGGCCGGGGCAGTGAGTTCCGGTTTACTGTGCCCAGGGTGGTTGAAGACTCGCATACCTGATGCGGTTGCCGGTAAAACTTATACCGGCAATATCACCACCGCTTCCAACCCGCCGCCCTGGCGCTCGGCCAGGGTCAGGGTGCCGCCATGTTCCAGCACAATCGCTCGTGCGGTGGAGAGCCCAAGCCCGACGCCGCCGGTGCTTTTGTTGCGTGAGCCCTCCAGGCGATAGAACGGCAGGAACACGTCCTCAAGGTGCTCCTTCGATATGCCCGGGCCACGATCCAGCACCCTGATCACCACCTCACCCTGCTTGTGCTGCAACTCGATCTGCGGTGCCGTGCCGTAGTGGATGGCATTGTCCATCAGGTTGGTCATCACCCGCTTGAGGCCCAGGGGCCGGCCGAAGTACACCAGGCGGGGCGGGCCGTTGAAGGTGAGATCGATGGCCTGGTCGCGATAATCGTCGATCAGGGTTTGCAGCAATTCCGCCAGGTCCAGTTGGGTAGCCTGTTCCAGGCGCGCGTCGTCGCGGAAAAACTCCAGGGCGGTGTTGATCATGGCCTGCATTTCATCAACGTCGCGAAACAGTCGCTGCTGCTGGTCGGTGTCTTCGATGAATTCGCCGCGCAGGCGCAGGCGGGTCAGCGGCGCGCGCAAGTCGTGGGAGATAGCGGCGAGCATTTGGGTGCGATCCTGAATGAAGTGCCGCAACTGCGCCTGCATGCTGTTGAACGCAAGAATGGCCTGGCGGATTTCGTGAGGCCCCACCGGCTCGATGGGTGGCGCGCGAAAGTCGCTGCCAAAGCGCCGCGCACCTTGGGCAAAGTGTTGCAGCGGGTGGGCCAGGCGACGGGTCGCTACCAGGGTAACCAGTGCCGTGGAGATCAGCACCAGCAGCACCACGATCAGGCTGCGCGGTCCATCGTCCATTCCCCAGCTGCGAGCGCCGGTGCTGAACATCAGCCAGGAGCGATCGGCCAGTTGCATCAACAGCACGTACTGGCCGTTGCCGTCGGGCCAGTCGGCTGGCCCATAGACTTCCATGGGGCGCATCGGGCCTTCAAGCAGGTGCTTGAACACCTTTTCACCCGTGTTGAAGTCCGGGTCGGTGAGCACCGGCAGATCAAACGCCGTTCGCTGCGCTGCCCAGGTCACGCTGAAAGACCTGTCCCCCATCACTTGGACAAGATGCGGTCGTTGTGACGGTTCGGACGCCTCGACCACACGCACCACCATAGCGACTTTTTCCAGCAGGCCGGTTTCAGACAACGGCGGCCTGGCCCATACCCCGGCCAATTGCACGAACAAGGCGTTGAACGCCAGCGCGGTGATCATCGCGACCAGCACGGTGAGCGCGATCCAGCGCGCCACCGTGTCGTGTGGCCGCCTGCTCATGAGCGTGTCACGCTGGCGGTGAACTGGTAGCCGCCGTTGCGCACGGTGCGGATCATCGCCGGGCGCTTGGTATCGAATTCCAGCTTGCGGCGCAGGCGGCTCACTTGCACGTCGATGCTGCGGTCGAAGGCATCATGGCTATGGCCGCGCGCCAGGTTCAGCAACTGTTCGCGGGTGAGCACGCGTTGGGGATGCTCGACGAACACCAGCAGCAGGTCGAACTCGCCGGATGACAGCGGGATCATCACCTGGTCGGGCGAGCGCAACTCGCGGCGGGTGAGGTCCAGTTGCCAGCCGGCAAAGCGGATCAGCGGGCGCGCGGCCTCGCCCATCGGCGGACGGTTCTCACCCGCCCGGCGCAATACCGCACGCACCCTGGCGAGCAGTTCGCGGGCGTCGAAGGGTTTGCTCAGGTAATCATCGGCGCCCATTTCCAGGCCGACCACACGGTCGCTGAGTTCGCCCATGGCAGTGAGCATGATCACCGGCGTGGCGTATTGCTGGCGCAAGCGCTGGCACAGCAGCAGGCCGTTGTCGCCGGGAAGCATCAGGTCGAGGATGATCAAGTCGGCGGGCCGGTGCTCCATGGCCGACCACAGCTCGGCGCCACTGGCGACGGTCTGCACCGAATAGCCGTGTTGCAGGAAAAATTTCTTCAGCAGGGCGAGGACTTCAAGGTCATCGTCGACGATTAACAGGTGGCTCACCGGCAGGCTTCACTGGGCTGGGACAAGGCGCCATCTAAAACTATTCGACGCGGCCCGTCATATATTTCAACCGTGCAATAAAGCGTCAACAGCGCAATAAACCGGACATCTTTGCGCAAGGCGCCCATGCCAGCATCGGCCTCCTTTTTGCGGAGACTGCGCCCATGCACTCATTGACCTCCCCCCGGCATCTGGCCCGCCAGGCCGTGCTGTTACTGACGATGTCTTACCTGACCGGCTGCGCCAGCCCGGCCCCGGTAACCCCCACCACCCGCTGCGCGCAGGTGGACCACCCGGTGTATGACCCGGCCGAACCGGTCAACCGCGGGGTGTTTGCGTTCAACCGTGCGGTGGACGATTACGCCCTGGCGCCTGTAGCGCGTGGTTACCGCTACCTGCCGGATTTTTTCCAGCAGGGTGTGCATAACTTCGCGAGCAACTTCAGTGAGCCGAAGGTGTTTATCAACGACCTGCTGCAAGGCAACCCGCGGCGTTCGGTCAATACTCTGGGGCGCTTCGCCGTGAACACGACCGTGGGCGTGGTCGGGCTGTTCGATGTGTCGGACCGCCTGGGCATCCCACGTCACACCGCCGACTTCGGCCAGACATTCGGTGTGTGGGGCATGGGCAACGGCCCCATTGTCGAATTGCCCTTGCTGGGCACCAGCAACAGCCGGGATGCGGCGGGCAAGGTCTTGAGCTTCCTGGTGTCGCCACTGGGGAACAGCGATACGGTGCAGACCCTGGGCACCATCAGCCTGGTCGGCGGTACGGTGGATACACGGGCGTCACTGTTGCCGCTTACCGACAGCCTGCAAAAACTGCCGGATTACTACAGCGCATTGCGTAACGTGGTGGCGCAAAACCGGGCTGCTTTTGTGCGTGAAGGCCAGGAAGGCGCGACATCCGCGGCACTCGAGGGTTGTGCGAACAAAGCCTCGGATGATTTTTAAAACGCGCTCACAATGGGAGTCATATCTTGCAGCATGACGTTTATCGCCGACAGGCTTCGGAGCCTATAAGTTTGGGTTCACTTCGCTCCTGAAGGTGAAGTGATCCTCTACTTATAGAAGGAAATATTCATGCTTAGCGCTATCAACCACTCACTGGGCAGCTTTCATTACCAACCCCTGCAGCAGGATGCTGCGGAGCCCCAGCGCAGGAAGCGCAGCATTGACGAAACACAAGTGAACGTCGCTGACTCTGGACGCACGGGGAATAACGATCGACGCACAAACCGAGGTGGGATGGACAGTCTGGGTCGAGGCAACGTGCTTTAACCATCTGCGTACGACGGGCAGTGCACGGCCCTTCGTACCGTCATTCTTAACAAAACCATGACATTCCCTGAGTTAATCTTGCCGGTTCAATCCAGCCTGGAATCCTTGCCTGCATGCCGCACAACGACACACTGCCCGACGTACTCGCCGGCCCACTGCTGAGGCGTCTCGAACCTCGGCGCCTGGTGTTGTGGCTGGTGGGAAGCCGTGCACTGGAATTGAAGCTGAAGTTGCATCTACCCACGCAGACACTGGAGATCAACCTGGACAGCTGCCAGCTTGTCCCCGTCGGTCGCCAGGCGTTTATCCACCTGATCGATGTGCCTCTGGACGACGCGCTGCCGCTTGACGTGGTGATCAGCTACGACCTGCTGGTTGGCGACGCCGGCATTGCCGAATGGGCACCGCACCTGCTGTATACCAACACCCAATACCCCAGTTTCGTATTGCACAGCCGTATCCACCAGTTGGTGCATGGTTCATGCCGCAAACCCCATCACAGCGCCGACGACGGCTTGCTGTGTGTCGACCGCCTGCTGGCCGGTGCCAGGACCCCGGCCGACCGCCCAGCCTTGCTGATGATGAGCGGCGATCAGATCTACGCCGACGACGTGGCCGGGCCGATGCTACGCGCGATACACGCGTTGATCGCGCGCCTGGGCCTGTTCGATGAGTACCTGCAGGGTGCCGTAGTCGATGACAGCGCCAGCCTCTACGGCCACAGCGCCAGCTATTACCATCGCGCCGACTTGCTGCCGGCGCTGGACAGCAACGAAACCCTGCGCGAACGCTTCTTTGGTGGGGTAAAAAAGCCGATCTTCACCAGCAGCACCGCCGATAATCACCTGGTGACCTTCGCTGAGGTCATCGCAATGTATCTGCTGGTGTGGTCGCCGACGCCTTGGACACTGATCTCGCCCGTGCCTGCGCAACTGAGCGCAGAACGACAGCAACGCTACGCACGCGAACAGGTGCAGATCGACCGATTCCGCGACGGCCTGCCCGGTGTCGCGCGGGTCTTCGCTCACTTGTCGACGCTGATGATCTTTGACGATCACGACATTACCGACGACTGGAACCTGAGCGCCCAATGGGAAGAGACTGCCTACGGCCATCCATTCTCCAAGCGCATCATCGGCAATGCCTTGCTTGCCTACCTGCTCTGCCAGGGCTGGGGCAACCAACCGAATGTGTTTGGCGAGCTGATCGGCCAAACCCAGGCGCTCACTGCCAAGCCCCAAGGCAACCACCTGGACGCCGCCGCGCAGGATGAACTGCTCGAAGCGCTGCTGAAATTCCAGCGTTGGCATTACGTGCTGCCCACCACGCCCGCCCTGGTGGTGCTCGACACCCGCACCCGCCGTTGGCGCAGCGAGTTCACCCTCAAGCAACCGTCCGGCCTGCTGGACTGGGAGGCCTTGAGCGAACTGCAACAGGAACTGCTGGACCATCCCTCAGCCATTATCGTCTCGCCCGCCCCGATCTTTGGCGTCAAGCTGATCGAGACCGTGCAGAAAATCTTCAGCTGGTGCGGCCATCCATTGCTGGTGGATGCAGAAAACTGGATGGCCCATCGCGGCGCCGCCCAGGTGATCCTCAATATCTTCCGTCACTCGCGCACGCCGGGTAACTACGTGATCCTCTCGGGTGATGTGCATTACTCGTTCGTCTACGAAGTGCTGATCCGCCATCGCAACGCCGGCCCGCGCATCTGGCAGATCACCAGCAGCGGCATCAAGAACCAATTCCCGCCGCGCCTGCTGGAATGGTTCGACCGCCTCAATCGCTGGCTCTACTCACCGCGCTCCCCCCTGAACTGGTTCACCCGCCGGCGCACCATGCAGGTGGTGCCGCATATTCCGGAGCACGCCGAGGCCGGCGAACGCCTATGGAATTCGGCGGGGATTGGCCAAGTGTTTTTCAACGAGCAGGGCCAGCCTGAGGCGATTTACCAGCACAACGCGGATGGGAGGGAGCGGACGAGGATGGTGGCGCCGAAGTAATCTTTCTTACAGGCTTGAAACCAAGTTCACACTAACCCCACAGATCCCCCTTAACCTTCTGCTTTTAAAAGAATTTTTCTGAAAAGATTCAATACCTCGTTTCCTCGAAAAAAGTGCCAGGCTCTGACCACTCTTCGCGATAAGTCTTATCAATCGCCGATGGCCACATGAACCTTTTTTGGTACACTCACCTGTGAACAACATACATCTGGTGTTGAACGTTGCTTTTTATCGAACCGAGGCTGGTAGCGAGCCAGTACGTGAATGGCTGATGGAGCTGCCAAGGGAAGAACGAAAACTCATAGGTATCGACATTAAATCCGTCCAGTACGGATGGCCACAGGGGATGCCTTTGGTTCGAAAGCTTGAGCACCGGCTCTGGGAAATCAGAACCGACCTCGGAAGCAATATTGCACGGGTCATCTTTACTTTGGCTGACTGCGAAATGGTGTTACTGCATGGTTTCATCAAAAAGAGCCAGAAAACTCCTTTGGTAGAGTTGGATACCGCACGGCGTCGCAAAAGCTTGCTATGAGGAACATCACGTGAACAAGCATATCGGTTCAAATTTTGACGACTTTCTGAACGACGAAGGGCTCATTGAGGAAGTATCTGCAGCCGCGTTGAAACGCGTTATCGCCTGGCAACTGGGAGAAGCGATGAAGGCTCAGAAAATCAGTAAAAAAGCGCTGGCTGAGCGCATGCATACCAGCCGCACCGCAGTAGACCGGGCGCTCGATCACAACGACGCCGGCATGACTCTAGCGACCTTGGCCAGTGCGGCAAGAGCCTTGGGTCAGCGGGTGGAAGTCAGGCTTGTACCTTACCCAGACGCAAGACCACCCGTCACCTGACGTGCTGCATACCAGACGGTTCCGGGCCACCAGAGCTAATCGCAACATGCCCTGAATCTTTAGCCGTACATCTGCCCCTATTCAAAGCGCCCAAGTCCCGATGTACAGTAGCCCCAGCCACGGAGTATCGGCGACAACAGGGGCAGGCCTTGAGTGCCTGCCCACGCAAGGAATGCGCAGATGGACGATACCTCCGACACAAATCCGCTGAAGCAGGATTTCTCTCACTTCAACGCAGACATGCTGCACACCGTCCTCGAACTGGTCAGTGACGGGATCTGGGATTGGAACGCCAATACCGGGTTCGTCTACCGTAACCCCGGCTGGTACGAAATGCTGGGCTATCACCGCCATACGCTGGAAAACAGCGTATTCACTTGGGAGAGCGTGATCCATCCGGAGGATTATCCCCAGGTGATGAAGCGGTTCGACGACTACATCCACCGTCGCGCCCCCTATTACCAGGTCGAGTACCGCTGCCGCAAAAAGGATGGCAGCTACCTATGGATCGAAGACCGGGGCTACGTGATTGCGCGCAATGCTGACGGCTCGGTGGCACGCATGGTGGGCGCCCACCGCGATATTCATAGCAGAAAATGCTCCCTCGAGCAGTTGGAGCGACGCAACCAATCCCTCGAGGCCCTGGTAGCCGAACGCACACGTGAGCTGTCGCGGGTCAATCGGCAGTTGCAATTGCAGCTTGATGAAAACCGCTCCCTGGCCGAACGAGATGCCTTGACCTTGGTTGCCAACCGCTACCGCCTGGAAAAAGTACTGCTGGAAGAGAGCGCCCGCGCGCAGCGCTTTCGCCTGCCGCTGGCTCTGATTGCGATAGATGTCGATGACTTCAAGCCGATCAATGACCAGCACGGCCATGGAGTGGGTGACCAGACGCTGGTTCAGTTGGCAGAGTGCCTGGAAAGCTGCGTTCGCCCGGGTGACCTCTTGGCCAGATGGGGTGGCGATGAATTCATGCTGGTCCTGCCCAAGACTTCCTTGAAGGCCGCAAAGGCACTGGCGCAGAGCATCCGCCAGGCACTAAGCAACCGCCCGCACACGGGCGGTTTCAAGGTTACCGTGAGCCTGGGCGTGGCTGAACGCCGAATGGATGAATCCCCCGCCGACCTGATGGCGCGTGCCGATCAGGCGTTGTATCGCGCCAAGGCGGCGGGGAAGGATGGCGTGTCGGAATAACGCCTCGCGCTGTTATCGCACCGGCGGCGCGTACTGGATACCGCCGTTGTTCCAGAGCGCATTCAGCCCGCGCTTGATCTTCAGCACGCTGCCCTGGCCGATATTGCGCTCGAATACTTCACCGTAGTTGCCCACCTGCTTGACGATCTGCACCACCCAATCCTTGCGCAGTTTCAAGTCCTTGCCATATTCGCCATCAGCACCGAGCAACCGCGCAACGTCAGGATTGCGGGTGGTCTTGGCCTGCTCTTCGACATTCTGGGAGGTAATGCCCATTTCCTCGGCGTTGAGCATGGCAAACAAGGTCCATTTGACGATGCTGAACCATTCGTCATCCCCCTTGCGCACCAACGGCCCCAAGGGTTCCTTGGAGATCACTTCCGGCAACACCACGAACTCATCCGGGTGGGCCATCTTGATGCGCTGGGCGTACAGGCCCGACTGGTCGGTGGTCAGCACGTCGCATCGCCCGGCTTCCAGGCCCTTGGCGCTTTCATCGGCGGTGTCGAACGTGATGGGCGTGTACTTCATGCCGTTGGTGCGAAAGTAATCGGACACGTTGAGTTCGGTGGTGGTACCGGCCTGGATGCACACCGTTGCGCCATCCAATTGCTTGGCGCCGGTGACGCCCAGCTTGTTGTTCACCAGAAAGCCGATGCCGTCGTAGTAGGTCACGCCGGTGAACACCAGGCCCATGCCCGAATCACGGGAGCTGGTCCAGGTGGTGTTACGTGAGATCAGGTCGATCTCACCGGACTGCAACGCAGTGAAGCGTTCCTTGGCCGTCAATTGCGTGAACTTCACTTTCGATGCATCGCCGAACACGGCAGCGGCTACCGCATGGCACACGTCCACGTCGATACCGGTCATCTTGCCCTTGCTGTCCGGTACGCCGAAGCCCGGCAGCCCGTCACTGACACCACATTGGATGAAGCCTTTTTTCTGGATGGCCTCCAAGGTCGCACCCGCCTGAGCGGTGCCCGCCACCCCAAGTACGGCGGTTGCGCCAATCGCGGCCAACGTTGTTTTGAATAGGTTCATGCATGGCTCTCCCTGTCGTTCCTTGTTATTCGGCGCCCCGCAGCCCGCGCCGGTTTAGAGTGCTGCCGGGCAGTATTGACGGGTTTTCATTTCAGCCGCAAACGACCTTTAGGCAAGAGCTCCTTCCGATTTGGAATGACCCGGCGACTTTATTTCGTTTGCGACAGGGACGGGCGCCCGGCTTAGATAAAAACACGCCCGCCACTGCCGAGTCGCCGATTCATGAGCCGCGAAACCATCAGCCAGTCGATTTCCATCGTTCACCCCATCAGCCTCAGCCACGGTAAAAATGCCGAGGTCTGGGACACCTCGGGCAAACGCTATATCGACTTTGTAGGCGGCATCGGTGTGCTCAACCTCGGCCATTGCCACCCCGGCGTGGTGGAGGCGATTCGTGAACAGGCCACTCGGCTGACGCACTACGCGTTCAACGCTGCCCCACATGCGCCCTACATCGAGCTGATGGACCGTCTGACCGCGTTCGTCCCGGTGGACTACCCAGTCAGCGGCATGCTGACCAACTGCGGCGCAGAGGCTGCGGAAAATGCGCTGAAAATCGTACGCGGCGCCACCGGTCGTACGGCGGTGATTGCGTTTGACGGTGCCTTTCATGGGCGCACCCTGGCCACCCTCAACCTCAACGGCAAGGTTGCGCCCTACAAGCAAAAGGTCGGCGTACTACCCGGTCCTGTGTATCACCTGCCCTACCCCAGCGCTGATAACGACGTGAGCTGCGCCGAGGCGCTGAAAGCCATGGACCGGCTGTTCAGCGTGGAAATCGACGTCAACGATGTGGCCTGTTTCATCATTGAGCCGGTGCAGGGCGAAGCAGGGTTCCTGGCATTGGACCGTGAATTCGCCCAAGCCCTGCGGCGCTTTTGTGATGAGAAAAATATCCTGTTGATTGCCGATGAGATCCAATCGGGCTTCGGCCGTACCGGCCGGCGCTTTGCCTTCTCGCGCCTGGGGATCGAGCCGGACTTGATCCTGCTGGGTAAAAGCATCGCCGGCGGCGTGCCGCTGGGCGCAGTCGTTGGGCGCAAGGCGCTGATGGACAACCTGCCCAAGGGCGGCCTGGGTGGCACCTATTCCGGCAACCCCATCGCCTGTGCGGCGGCATTGGCCACGCTGGATGCAATGACCGACGGACACCTGAAAGCCTGGGGCTCACACCAGGAAGAAGCCATCGTCAGCCGTTATGAAACCTGGCGGGCCCAAGGCCTCACGCCCTACCTCGGGCGCCTGACCGGCGTCGGCTCCATGCGTGGCATCGAGCTGGCCAACGCCGATGGCACCCCTGCGCCAAACCAACTGGCCCAATTGCTGAGCCTGGCGCGGGACGCCGGCTTGCTGCTGATGCCCAGCGGCAAGGCTCGGCACATCGTCCGCTTGCTGGCACCCCTGACGACAGAGCCTGCGGTATTGGAGGAAGGGCTGGATATTCTTGAAACGTGCCTGAAGCAGTTGGTCTAGTCGCCAATGCCTGCGCCTGACAAATCTCCCTGTAGTGAGCGGGCTTGTCGAATCGTCGCACCGCCCGCGCTGGGTGGCGAAGCCGCCCCAAACCAAGCGACCCGGTTTTCTCTGGAACTCGGCGCTGTCTTTATTAGGGCGGCTTCGCCACCCAGCGCGGGGCAAGCCCGCTCACTACAAGTTACTCTGCCTTGACCTGATCCCCCTCCCCCCTGAAAATGCCCGACGCTTTTTTGTCCTCGTTTACTGAAGTAGTGAAATTTCAATGTCCGATTCCTACACCCCTGAAGAATCCGTAGTCGCCTTGCGCGCCAAAGCCGAATACGAAAACGCCATCAATCTTTCACAGCATGTGCCTGCCGCCAAGATCATCAGCGAGATGGTGCTGGACGCATTCCACACCTCCAAGGAAAGCGACCAGATCCGTGAGCTGCGCGTGGCGATCCGCCAGGCCCACGATGCATTCGACGACGACACCGCCTACGACCTGATGGGCCAGCTCAAGCAACTCAAAGACGCCGAGGCAGCCGACAACGCCGCCCTGGAAAACCTCAGCAGCCAGTTCTCCATCAGCCGCATCCTGTCCAGCTTCAAGGACGACCCCCAGTTTCAGGAATTGGTCTATGGCCTGGCATTGAAAGTGCTGAACCAGAGCCACCAGGCCATCAGCAACCCGAGCGCCGGCAAGAGCAAGGCGTCACGGCCCAAGAAAGAAGCCGAAGTGTTTGTGATCAGCAAGGACGGCATCAGCGTCACCCTGCCGCTGCGCACGCCGCGCTCGAAGCTGAACGTTGACCGTGAGGCGTTCGAGTTCCTGGGTTTCAGCTTCGTGGGTGAAGGGGATGAAGCGCAGCTGGAGGTTGAAAGCTTTGTGGATAACGCCGGCACCGAACAGCCGTTGAGCCGCAAGAGCGTGATCACTGCATTGCAACAGCAGACGGCGTTTGAGGGGTATAGCATCGCGCAGCAGTGACCTGATTCGCGCCCTTTAAAAAGCCCCGTCCTTCGTACGAAGTCGGGGCCTTTTTTCAATCAGACGGTCGACAATCGATCCACCATGTCTGGAAACTTCTCGACCAGACGAATGAGCAGAGCAGCCTGAGCGTTGGGCTTTGACTTATCCTGCTCCCAATTTTTCAGCGTACTGGGACTGGTGCGTATGCTCCTGGCAAACACCGACTGCGACATATGCAGCTTGTCCCGCAATGCCACAATCTCTTGGGCGGACACGTCAGGAGCAGGCCTATCCTCCAAGGTGCTCTGCCTAAGGGTAATTTTGCCTTCCCGATGCGCCGCCATTTCATTAACGCCCTGCATCAACTCAGCAAACAGATCGCGCTTTTTCATGGGGTACCTCGTTTTTTCAGTTCTGCGTCTATGGCCTTTTTAAGTGCCTTCTCTTGATCGGCAGTCAGATTTTCCAGTTCGTCCTTGTTATAGATTGCGAACATCCAGAAATGACCATCCGTGGTGAGCCAATAGTAAATAACCCGTAAACCACCACGCTTGCCTTTACCACGCTTCCCGTCTGACCACCTCAGTTTACGAAACCCTCCCGTACGGGGCATGACATCGCCCGCCAACGGGTTCAACTGCATCTCATTTTGCAGCGCACGATACTCATCGTCCGTCAGATAATCACCAACGGTTGCAGTAAACGAAGATGTTTCGAAGAACAGAGAGCGCATGAACTAAACTATAGTCAACTTGCGTATGATTATGCAAACTCAAATTCGATTTTCTGACGAACTGCCAGCGCCACAGCGAAGCGTTATCCGGCCTACACGTGAGTCAGCTGCGCCGCAAACACCTCGCGAAAACGCGCCATCTCCCGTTTGCTCCCCACCGTCACCCGCACCCACTGCGGCCAGTCTTTCCATACCCGTCCAATCAGTACGCCGTGCGCCGCAAGCTTCTCGATCACCTGTTCGGCCGGTTGTTGCACGTCGATCATGAAGCAATTGGCCTGGGACGCCGTGCAGGTAAAACCACGACCTTTCAACCACGTCACGGTCTCATCGCGCAGTTGGTTATTGAGCGCCTTGCGCTGTGGCAACAACTTCACATCTTCCAGGCTGGCAAGGCCGCCGAGCAGACTTGCGCCCGCCGGTACGTTGTCACCGCCAAACACCGCGAGCCGCTCCAGCAGCGCCGGGTGGCCGATCGCCAGGCCCAGGCGGGCGCCGGCCATACCGTAGATTTTCGAAAAGGTGCGCAGCACCAGCAGGTCGTCGTGGTCCTTGACCCAACTGACAACGCTGGGCACGTCGGCGAAGTCGATATAAGCCTCGTCCACCACCAACACACTGCCCTTGGGTTTGTCCGCCAGTGCCTGACGGATAGCTTCGACGGGCGTGACGGTGCCGGTGGGGTTGTTGGGGTTGCACAGGTAGAGCATGCCGGCCTGGGGATCGGCGGCGAGCATGGTCGGGATGTCGTGGGCGTGGTCGGCGTTCAGGCTGACTTCCTTCACCGGCGCCGTGTTCGATTGTGCCGCCTGGCGCGGCACTTCGTAGGACGGCGTGGCCATCACCAGGCCGCGGGTCTCGCTGGTAAAGGCCAGCACCGCATAGCGCAAGGCGGCCATGGAGCCTGCAAACACCGCCACCTGCTCTTCGGCAATGCCCTGCTGCTGGGCAAACAACCCGGCCAACGCATACATGTGGCCGTAAGGATAACGTGCGGAGGTGGCGATGCCCTGCTGCATTGCCTCGCGTGCAGCGCTGGAGGGGCCGTAGGGGCTCTCGTTGTAGTTGAGCCGCACCTTGTCGGACTTGGCCGGCGGCGGCGCCGCAACCGCCCAATCCAGGCGTCCCAGTAATGGCAGGGCAGCGCCCACGGCGAGAAGGGTCCGACGACTAACGCTGACCATGTGACAACTCCTTGTTGCAGGCAGGTAATGGATTCGCACAGCTCGTACAGGGAGGTATGACGAGAAAAGCGCCTGCGAATTTAAACCTGCGCCCAAGAAAAAGCCCCGCGCTTCTCTCGAAGGCGGGGCTCTTTCACTGCACGACCACTCAGTGAGCGGAGGTCAGCAACAGCTCTTTCGGCACTTGGAAATCCAGGGACATCATCACGCTGAGCGCGGTGATGGTGAAGATCGAGAACACGAACAGCTTGCGCGCCCAGACGGTGTCATCCACCGCCTTGTAGCCGGTCCAGGCCATGTACAACCAGTACATGCCCATGGCCGCGGCGACGGCGAGGTAACTCATGCCGGCGTAGCCACTGAAGGTCAACATCAAGGTCGCCACGAGGAAGGCCAGGATGTAGAGCAGGATATGTTTCTTGGCCACCTGGATGCCACGCTTGACCGGCAGGACCGGAATCGACGCAGCCAGGTAGTCATTGAAGCGGAAAATCGCGATGGCGTAGGAATGCGGCATCTGCCACAGGCTGAACATCACCAGCAGCACCAGCGCGGCCATGTCGAAGCTATTGGTTACAGCCACATAACCAATCACCGGCGGCATCGCCCCCGACAGACTGCCCACCAGCGTGCCGTGCACCGACTTGCGCTTGAGGTAGAGGCTGTAGAGGCCGACGTAGATGACAAAGCCGATCACGGCAAACAGCGCCGCCAGCGGGTTGGCCACCTTGTACAACAGCACTACACCGGCAACACCCAGGACGGTCGCGAAGATCAGTGCCAGCTTCAGGGAGATAAGCCCCTGGACCAGCACGCGATTCTTGGTGCGCTCCATCTTGATGTCGATGTCACGGTCGATGCAGTTGTTGAACACGCATCCGGAAGCTACCACCAGGGACGTGCCGATCATTGCAGCCAGAAAGATGGCCAGATCGACATGCCCCTTGGAGGCCAGGAAGAAACCGCCCGCCACAGAAAGCACGTTACCGAAAATGATCCCCGGTTTGGTGATTTGGATAAAGTGCTTAAGCGACATCGGGTTTTACCTCACTTCGCCATCATGTAGGTGTGGATGCTGAACATGATCCACAGCGACAGACCAACCAGCAGAACGATCACCAGGCCTGCGAACACGAACGCAATCACGTTCTCGCGCTGCTCTTTGGAACGATCCAGGTGCAGGAAGTACACCAGGTGAACCAGGACCTGAATCACCGCGAACGCCAACACGATCATCAAGGTGATCGACTTCGGCAGGGTTGGGTACATCACCAGGCCGAACGGGATCAGGGTCAGGATGACCGACAGGATAAAGCCGATGGCGTAAGACTTTACGCTGCCGTGGCTTGAATCGTGGCTGTCATGGGAGTGTGCATTAGCCATTACAGAGTCCCCATCAAGTAAACGACGGTGAATACGCAGATCCAGACCACGTCTAGGAAGTGCCAGAACAGGCTCAGGCAGCTCAGGCGGGTCTTGTTGGTGTTGGTCAGGCCGTGCTTATTGACCTGATACATCATCACCGCCATCCACAGCAGGCCGGCGGATACGTGCAGACCGTGGGTGCCGACCAGCGTGAAGAACGCCGACAGGAAACCGGAACGGTGCGGGCCGTAGCCCTCGGAGATCAGCAGGTGGAACTCGTTGATCTCCATGCCGATGAAGCCCAGGCCGAACAGGAAGGTCAGTGCCAACCAGCTCAGTACGCCTTTCTTGTTGCCCTTGTAGAAGGCCAACATGGCGAAGCCGTAGGTGATCGAACTGAACAACAGCAAGGCGGTTTCGCCGAGCACGTAAGGCAGTTCGAAGATGTCGTGGCCCGACGGGCCACCCGCTACGTTGTTTACCAGTACCGCGTACACCGCGAAGATCGACGCAAACAGGATGCAGTCGGTCATCAGGTAGAGCCAGAAACCGAAGACGGTCATTGGCCCCGAGTCGTGGTGATGGTCATCGTGCCCATGGTCATCGACATGGGCGTGTCCAGCATTGGTCACTAAGTTCGACATGGTTTAAGCCTGTTCCAACGAGGTTTCTACACGGTTGGCCGGGATTTTCTTCTCGGCGACCAGGCGAGCGTGCTGCTCGGCTTCGATGCGCTCGATCGTTTCGACCGGCACCATGTAGCCTTGATCATCACGTGCTGCGTGGACAATGAAGTAGCCGATGGTGCCCACCAGGCTAACGATTGCCAGCCACCAGATGTGCCAGATCATCGCGAAACCGAACACGGTCAACAGCGCACCCATCACCACGCCAGTGGCGGTGTTGCTTGGCATGTGGATCGGTTCGTAGTGCTTGGGTTGCTGGTACGCAGTACCGTCTTCCTTGGCTTCGGTGAACGCATCGATGGTGTTCGCAGTCGGGATCACGGCGAAGTTGTAGAACGGCGGTGGCGAGGAGGTCGACCATTCCAGGGTGTGGCCATTCCATGGATCGCCCGATTCGCACATGTTCTGCTTGCGATCACGCACGCTGACATACAGCTGGATCAACTGGCAGGCGATGCCCACAGCGATCATCACCGCACCGAACATGGCGACGTACAGGTACGGCACCCACTCAGGGTTGGTGGTAGCGTTCAGACGACGGGTCATGCCCATGAAGCCCAGTGCATAGAGAGGCATGAACGCGACGAAGAAGCCCGAGATCCAGAACCAGAAGGCAGCCTTGCCCCAACCTTCGTGCAGCTTGAAGCCGAACGCTTTCGGGAAGTAGAAGCTGAAACCAGCGATGTAACCGAATACCGCGCCACCGATGATCACGTTGTGGAAGTGAGCGATCACGAACAGGCTGTTGTGCAGTACGAAGTCAGCACCCGGGATGGCCAGCAGTACGCCAGTCATGCCGCCGATGGCGAACGTCACCATGAAGCCCAGGGTCCACAGGACCTGGCTGGTCATACGCAGACGACCGTGGTAGATGGTGAACAGCCAGTTGAACAGCTTCACCCCCGTCGGGATGGAAATCAGCATCGTCGCCAGGCCGAAGAAGGCGTTGACGCTGGCCCCCGAACCCATGGTGAAGAAGTGGTGCAGCCACACCATGAAGCCCAGTACGGAGATCGCGCCCGAGGCGTAGACCATCGAGTGGTGACCGAACAGGCGCTTGCCGGTAAAGGTCGAGATCACTTCGGAGAAGATACCGAACGCTGGCAGGATCAGGATGTACACCTCAGGGTGACCCCATGCCCAGAACAGGTTCACGTACATCATTGGATTGCCACCAAGTTCATTGGTGAAAATGTGGAAATCCAGGTAACGGTCAAGCGACAGCAGCGCCATGGTAGCGGCCAGGATCGGGAACGAAGCCACGATCAGGACGTTTGCCCAGGTGCAGGTCCAGGTGAAGATCGGCATGTCCATCAGTTTCATGCCAGGGGCGCGCATTTTCAGCACGGTGGCCAGGAAGTTGACCCCCGTCAGCGTCGTCCCGAGTCCTGATAACTGCAGCGCCCAGATGTAGTAGTCCACACCCACGCCAGGGCTGTATTGCAGGCCCGACAGTGGCGGATACGCAACCCAACCGGTCTTGGCGAATTCGCCGACGCCCAGGGACACGTTGATCAGCACCACGCCGGACACCAGCAGCCAGAAGCTCAGGGAGTTCAGGAACGGGTAGGCAACGTCACGGGCACCGATCTGCAACGGCACCGCAAGGTTCATCAGGCCGGTAAAGAAAGGCATCGCCATGAAAATGATCATGATCACACCGTGGGCGGTGAAGATCTGGTCATAGTGTTCAGGTGGCAGGTAGCCAGGCGAGCCCTCGGTGGCCATGGCCAACTGGGTACGCATCATGATGGCGTCGGCAAAACCACGCAGCAGCATGACCATGGCAACGATGATGTACATCACGCCGATTTTCTTGTGGTCGACCGAAGTCAGCCACTCGGTCCACAGGTAGGTCCACTTCTTGAAGTAGGTGATACCCGCAAACAGTGCCAGACCACCCAGCGCGATCATGGCGATGGTAATCATCACAATCGGCTCGTGGAACGGGACCGCATCCCAACTTAATTTACCAAACATCGTTTACTCCTCTGCCCCAGCAGTTGAATGCGCGCCCGTGTCAGAACCTTCAACCGCGGCCACTTCTTTCTTCTCGTGCTTGACCGGCTTGCCTGGTTTCATGCCTTCGTACTTGTCGACGATTTTCTGAAACAGGTTCGGCTCAAACGCGGAGTACAGGGCGACTGGGTTGTTCTGGCTTGGTTTGGTCAGGGCGTCGTATTCAGCTTGATCAAGCTGTTTAGGTGCGGCCTTGACTTCGGCTACCCAGGCGTTGAAGTCTTCCTGGCTCGTCGAGATCGCTTTGAATTTCATGCCGGTGAAGCCAGCGCCGCTGTAGTTGGCGGAGATGCCTTCCATTTCAGCTTTCTGGTTGGCGATCAGGTGCAGCTTGGTCTGCATGCCTGCCATCGCGTAGATCTGACCGCCCAGGGCCGGGATGAAGAACGAGTTCATCACAGCGTCGGAGGTGATCTTGAAGTTCAGCGGGGTGTGCTCCGGGAACCGGATCTGGTTCACAGTGGCGATACCCAGGTCCGGGTAGATGAACAGCCACTTCCAGTCCAGCGCGACCACTTCGATGTTGATCGGCTTGACGTCGGATTCCAGCGGACGGTACGGGTCCAGTGCGTGGGTGGACTTGTAGGTCACATAACCCAGGGCAATGATGATGAGGATCGGGACCAGCCACACCGCGATTTCGATCTTGGTGGAGTGCGACCACTTCGGCGCGTAGGTGGCGCTGGTGTTCGACGCGCGGTATTTCCAGGCGAAGGCGAACGTCATGATGATCACAGGCACCACGACCAGCAGCATCAGCAGGGTGGCGGTGATGATCAGGTTTCGTTCATCCAGACCGACCTGTCCTTTTGGGTCGAGCAAGGTCCACTTGCAGCCTCCCAGCATTAACATCATGCCAAGCAGCGGCAAAAAGCCTAGTAATCGGGGGTACCTGTTTTTACTCATCTCACGACCTCTAAAGCAGCTTGCGCAATGCAGTTGGGTTTTGATCGCCAACACTTCACCCTGCCAAGGGTTGGCATTTCTCTTCGATTGAATAAGAGCCTGCCCATCACGTCATAAAGGAACGTTTCACGGACCTGCGGTGAGTTCTTATTCGATTTCGTGGTTAAAGGCCTTGTTACAGACCAATTCCATTTGGTGCGGATAGTTGGAAGGCTGCCGGAACCTTGGGGTCGCACAGAGCCATCCATCTGCCCCTCGACCGCTCCAGTGCTCAAAGATTGAACGGCACCGGACATTCAGTGCGGGCGATTGTAGTTAGCTGGCGATGTATAAACCATGTCTGATAAAGAAATAATTTTTATCGATTACAGCAATAATCCTTCACCAATATTGCAAAGGTTCGCGATCTTATCGCGTTCGATTCTCAACAAAAACCACAAAAATTGCCGTGTTATAGGGCAAGACGCCGCACCCCTTACCCTGCGTAAGGGCCTGCCAAACCGATGCAAGTCCCCATAAATCAAGGCATTCGGACATCACGAATTCCCTGATGCGGCGCGAGATTGGCGAGATCGAAAGGACTATAAACTGACAGCACACCCAGGCCGTTTTATGCAAATCCAAAGGCTTGGCCGGGCGCTCGGAAATGGCCTGCGCCAGCTTCCGTGTGACAACATGTCGCACACTGCGCGCACCCGAAATTGCCCGGCGTCACGTTCTGTTCACAAATTCCTGCAAGCAAAAACGCCCCGGCCTTCCTTCAAGAAAGACCGGGGCGTTTGCGCGAATCAGCGTCAGGTGTTGCGCTGGCGATTTCGATAGATGCCCAGGGGCACCAGGATCACGGTCAGTACGAACGCCACGAGCGCCCACTGTGCCAGTGACAGGCCCAGCACGGGTGGGTAGGGGGTGCTGCAGAAGCCATCGACCTGGAAGCCCAGGGGAAACACCTTGGCCAGGGGCAACTCGTCGACGATAGGTTGCAGCACATCGACGCCGCAGCTGACCTGCGGGAAAAATTGGGTGTACACATGGTGACCGGCTGCCGCCACACCACCGAGGGCGCTGAGTATCACCAGCCCTTCAAAAAACGTGAGAGCGCCTTTGGTACGCATGCCCGCGCCGATGAACGCGAAGACCGCGATCAACAGCAAGGCGTAGCGTTGCAGGATGCACAGCGGGCACGGCGCCTCGCCCAGCACCACCTGCATGTACAGCGCACCGCCGATCAGCGCCAGGCAGATGATGCCCAGCAACACCAGAAAGCGCCGCTCCCTGCCTAATCGCAATTCGTCACTCATCTCCGGTTCCCTTTGTTTGGTTGTGCCAATGGCCGCAAGTTTACACACAGGGAGTGGTTTAAACAGAGGGGGGTTAACAGCGGATTAATCGAGGGGAATGCAGAACCAAATGTGGGAGCGGGCTTGCTCGCGAAGGCGGTGTGTCAGTTGGCCTATAAGTGACTGATTAACCGCATTCGCGAGCAAGCCCGCTCCCACATTGGACAGTGTGAACCGTTAGATTTTATTCCAGGGCAGCAGCCGGGCCGAAGAATTCATAGCGACTCTGTTTCTCCGGCACGCCCAGCGCCTTGAGGTGGCGCTTGACCGCCGCCATGAAGCCTTTAGGCCCCAGGAAGTAAGCATCGATGTCGCGTTGCTCGGGCAACCAGGCGGCCAGTTGTTCCTGGCTCAGCAGGCCGACTTTATCCGCCGCCGGGCTCACGCCGTCATCTTCGGCATAGCAGTAGAAGCGCTTGAGCTGCGGATGCTGGGCCGCCAGCGCATCCACCCAGTCGCGGAACGCATGCACTGCGCCGTTACGCGCGCAGTGGATAAAGTGCACCGGGCGCTGGGTGGCGAGTGCGGCTTCGAGCATCGGCAAGGTGGGCGTTATGCCCACGCCGCCGCTGATCAGCACCAGCGGTTTTTCGCCGGGCGCCAGGGTGAACTCGCCCGACGGCGGGAACAGGTCAATGGTGGCACCGACCTGCAGCTGATCATGCAGGTAGTTGGAGACCCGCCCGCCGGCCTCGCGCTTGACGCTGATGCGGTACTGGCCCGCATCGCTCAATGCCGACAGCGAATAGTTGCGGCGCACTTCTTCGCCGTCGAGCACCAGCTTCATGCCGATGTATTGGCCTGGCGCTGCGGCAAGGATCGCCCCGCTGTCGGCCGGCGCAAAATAGAACGAGGTAATCTCGGCGCTCTCCTCCACACGTTTGACCATGGTGAACGCCCGCGCACCGCGCCAGCCGCCCAGGGCCTGGGCTTTCTCTTCATAGATAGCGGCTTCGGCGCCGATCAGGATGTCCGCCAGTTGCCCATAGGCATTGCCCCAGGCCGTCATCACCTCGGGGGTCGCGATCTCGCTGCCCAGCACTTCGGAAATAGCGCGCAGCAGGCAGGCCCCGACGATCGGGTAATGCTCCGGCAGGATCTGCAGGGCCACATGCTTGTTGATGATCTTGGCCACCAGGTCGCCCAGTTGGTCCAACTGGTCGATATGCCGCGCGTACATCAACACGCCGTTGGCCAAGGCACGCGGCTGATCGCCGCTGGCCTGGTGGGCCTGGTTAAACAGCGGGCGAACCTCGGGGTATTCGGACAGCATCATGCGGTAGAAATGGGTGATCAGCGCTTCACCGCCACTTTCCAGCAGGGGCACGGTGGATTTGACGATGGCACGGTCTTGGGCACTTAGCATGGGAGGCTCCTGGGCTTCTTCACGGATTACCCTGGTGTAGTCAGTATTCGTGCCAACTTATAAATCCTTAAATTTCAATGAGTTAAATTATAAGTAGTCAGTATGACTTCCTACATCTTATAGTCATAAGGACTACGAGGAGTCATTATGACTGCGCAACCGCTGCTCACCACCCTGCTGCCATTGGTCGCCGACCTGTCCCGCGAACTGCCCGAAGGCGAGCGTTACCGCCGCCTGCTGCAAGCCATGCGCGCCCTGCTCCCTTGCGACGCCGCCGCGCTGTTGCGGCTGGACGGCGAATGGCTGGTGCCACTGGCCGTGGATGGCTTGAGTGCCGACACCCTCGGTCGACGCTTCAGGGTCAGCGAGCACCCGCGTTTTGCCGTGCTGCTTAGCAGCCCCGGCCCCACGCGTTTTGACAGTGACAGCGAGTTGCCAGACCCCTATGACGGCCTGGTCGAGGGGCTGCACGGGCACCTGCAAGTGCACGACTGCATGGGTTGCCCGCTGTTCGTCGACGACCAGCCCTGGGGCCTGCTGACCCTGGACGCGCTCGACACCGAGCGCTTCGAACGCGTAGAGCTGGACGCCCTGCAAGCCTTCGCCAGCCTCGCCGCTGCCACCGTCAACGTCGCCGAACGCATCGAGCGCCTGGCGTTGCGCGCCGAAGACGAGCACCAGCGCGCCGAGATCTACCGCCAGGCCAGCGGCCAGCAGCACAAGGAAATGATCGGCCAGAGCAAGACGCACAAGCGCCTGGTCGAGGAAATCAAGCTGGTGGGCGGCAGCGACCTGACCGTACTGATCACTGGCGAAACCGGGGTGGGCAAGGAACTGGTGGCCCAGGCCATTCACGCCGCCTCCACCCGCGCGGACAAACCACTGATCAGCCTCAACTGCGCCGCCCTGCCGGAAACCCTGGTGGAAAGCGAGCTGTTCGGCCATGTGCGCGGCGCCTTCACCGGCGCATTGAACGAGCGCCGCGGCAAGTTCGAACTGGCCAATGGCGGCACGTTATTCCTGGATGAAGTCGGCGAGCTGTCGCTGACGGTACAAGCCAAGCTGCTGCGGGTGCTGCAAAGCGGCCAGTTGCAGCGCCTGGGGTCAGACAAGGAGCACCAGGTGGACGTGCGCCTGATCGCCGCCACCAACCGCGACCTGGCCGGCGAGGTCCGCCAGGGTCGCTACCGCGCCGACTTCTACCACCGCCTCAGCGTGTACCCGCTGCAAGTCCCGGCGCTGCGCGAACGCGGACGCGATGTGTTGCTGCTGGCCGGTTTCTTCCTTGAACAGAACCGCTCGCGCATGGGCCTGGGCAGCCTGCGCCTGACCAGCGATGCCCAGGCGGCGCTGCTGGCGTATAACTGGCCAGGCAATGTTCGCGAGTTGGAACACTTGATCGGACGCAGCGCATTGAAAGCCCTGGGCAACTGTCGCGAACGCCCGAAGATTCTCAGCTTGAGCGCCCAGGACCTGGACCTGCCCGACGTCAGCGCGCCGTTGGTCGAAGAGCAGACTGAGGTTGTGCCGATTGTCAGCGGCGACCTGCGCCAGGCCACCGAGCACTATCAACGCCACGTGATCAACGCCTGCCTGGAACGCCACCAGCACAACTGGGCCAGCGCCGCCCGCGAGCTGGGCCTGGACCGCGCCAACCTGGGCCGCATGGCCAAGCGCCTTGGAATGAAATAAGCAAACTCACCACAATCCAAATGTGGGAGCGGGCTTGCTCGCGAAGGCGGTGTGTCAGTCATTGTAGATATCAGCTGATACACCGCTTTCGCGAGCAAGCCCGCTCCCACACTAGACCGTCTTCGCCTTAAAGACCGAGTTCACAACCTTGGGCTTTCGAAACACCAACACATTCCCCACCATCACCAACACCAACCCCATCAACGCCGGCGCCGTCCACTCATAGCCCTCGACAAACGCCGACACATTCAACGCCACCACCGGAAACAGCACCGTGCAATACGCCGCCCGCTCCGGCCCCATCCGCCCTACCAGCGTCAGGTAAGCCGTAAACCCGATCACCGAGCCCGGGATCACCAGGTACCCCAGCGCGCCGACATACCGCGCGCTCCAGTCCATCTCGAACGGGATCCCACGCACCGCGCAGTAGGTTGCCAGCATCAAGGCGCCATAGGCCATACCCCACGCATTGGTGGTCAGAGGCCTGAGCCCCGCCTTTTGCTGCAAGCTCGACAGCATATTGCCCGCCGAGAAACACATCGTACCCAACAAGGCCAAGCCCAGGCCCAGCAAGGTCTGCGGGCTAGCGGTGTGCCCCGCCAGTTCCGGCCAGAACAGTAAGCCCAAGCCCATCAAGCCGAGCCCGCCGCCCATCAACACATTGCGCGCCACGCGCTGGCCGAAGAACACGCGGGCGTTCAGTGCGTTCCACAGCGTGGCGGTGGAAAACACCACCGCCACCAGACCGCTGGGGATCCACTGGCTGGCCGTGAGAAAGCACATGAAGTTCACGCAAAACAGGCACAGCCCCTGGGCCACACAGATCAGGTGCCCACGTCGGTTCATCACCTGCAACTTGCGGCTGAGCAGCAACAGCACAAACAGCACCAGCGCCGCCAGGCCGAAGCGATACACGATCGACACAGGAATCGCCACCACGCCCAGTTGCCATTTAAGGGCGATCCAGGTGGTGCCCCAGATCAGCACGGTGAGTAAATACAGGGAAAGGTTCATAGCGGGCTCCATCGATTGAGCCACAGTGTCGCGCCTGAGCCGTGTTGCGCTCTTGCACATTCTTGCGCTTTTGTCGGGCGACGGGATCACAGCCTCAGCGGCGGAGAGTAGGATGCAAAACGTCGGAGAGTACGAACCATGCCTGATCTGCAATCACTGCACGTTTTCCAAGCGCTTAACCGCTCGCCCAACGCACGCCTGGAAGCCTGCGCCGAGCTCGGTGACGGCGTATCCGCGGCTTTGTGGAACAACCACCACGACGCACAGGATTACCAGGCACCCAGCCATCACACCTTGTCCTGCTACATCGGCGGCGGCACCGGCACCTTTCGGCGCGACCGGCCGGGCACCAAGGGCGGGCCCGACAAACTGTGCATCCTGCCCGCCGAGCACCAGTCGGCCTGGGTGATCAACGGCGAGATCCGCCTGGCCCACGTGTATTTCAGCCCGCAGCAGTTTGCCCTGGGCTGCGTCACCTTGCTGGACCGCGAACCGCGCACGCTGCAACTGCGCGAGAGCACCTTTCTGGAAGACGCCGGCCAGGCGCGGCGCTTTCATCAATTGATCGCGCTGAACTGGCACGAACCCGCCGAGCGCTTGCTGACCAGCAGCCTGGCCCATGAACTGCTCAGCCACACACTGCTCAGTCAGGTGGGTGCCCGCGACGGGCTGCGCCTCAAAGGTGGGTTGGCGGCGCATCAACGGCGATTGTTGGTGGAGTATGTCGAGCAGCATCTGGAGGAACCGATCAGCCTGGGCCAACTGGCCGGACTGTGTGCGTTGTCGGAATACCATTTCGCGCGGATGTTCCGCCAGAGCTTCGGCCTGCCGCCCCATCAATACCTGCTGGCGCGACGGCTGGCCCGTGCGCAGGCCCTGCTACGCGCTGGCACGCTGGCCTTGGGGGAGATTGCCTTGATGTGCGGGTTTTCCAGCGCCAGCCACTTCACCCACCGCTTTCGCCAGGCCATGGGCGCCACGCCCGGCGAGTACCGTCAGGCGTTCTGCGCCTAGGTCATCAACCCAAGGGTTTTCGCCTTGGCCACCGCTTGCGTACGCCGCTCCACCCCTAACTTGCTGTGGATGCGCCGCGCATGAGTCTTGACGGTGTGCAAAGAGATGAACAGGCGATCGGCAATTTCCAGGTTGGAGTTGCCGAGAGCGATTAACTGCAGCACTTCCAACTCGCGCTGGCTGAGGGGATTGTCCAGTGCGCCCGAAGTCGACACCGCCGGTTCCATGCCCAGCTCGCTCAACAGCGCCGGTGAACGCAGCCGCAGTTCGCGGATCGCCTGCTGCACCTGGCAACGCGCCGCAAGCTCCAGCCCGGTTTGCAGCGAGCGGCGCGCCAGGACAGGGTCGCCGACGTGCCAGGCGACTTCGCCCAGCACCAGGTGCAGTTCGGTTTCCAGGCAGAGCATGCCGCGTTGACGCGTGGTTTGCAGCAGGGCGTTGAGCCGCGCCAGCGGCTGATCGGCACAGCCCAATTTCACCTCTGCCAGCACCAGCAGGTACTCCAGACGCGGGATCAGTTCCAGGGTGGCCGGCGGCGCTTGCTTGGCCTGGGGCCCGCGAAAATGGCGAAGCACGCGGCGCATCGCTTGCGCGGTCAATTCGGCGCGGCCCTGCTGCAACCAGAAGTGCCCGCTGACCAGCAGCAGCACCGCGCGGTATACCGTGTCGGGCACCTGGCGTTGCTGCATCAGCCGTTCGGCCTCGCGCAGTTGCACAAACGCCTGGGCATAGTCGCCACGGTTGGCGGCCAACAGGGCCAGGCCGAGAAACCCGTAGAGCACACGCTTGTCCTGGCTGTGCAGGCAGATCTTCAAGCCGGCCTCGAAGCACTCGGCGGCAAGGTTGTCGTGCCCTTGGCGCAACGCCAGATGCCCGCTCCGCAGCGCGATACGGCCCACCAATGGCCCGGCCGTGAGTTGCTGTTTGAGCAACATCGCCTGCACGTTTTCCAGCAGGCTCTGGGCGCGATAGGGGGCACCGCGCTGTTCCAGCAATTGCGCGTGATCCAGCTCCAGCAAGGCTTCGAGCAGCAACGAGCCGTGGGCGCGGGCCAGGCATAACGCCTCGCGGTTGAGGGTCTGGGCCACGTCCAGTTCACCGCGCAGCAAGGCTTGTTGGGTGAGCCCCGACAAGCACATCAACCGCGACGTCCAGGCGCTGTCGGGCAAAGCTTGCAGCGCTTCGATGAAATGTTCGCGCGAACGCTCGGCATCGCCGTCCAGATGCAGCAGCCAACCCCACTGCGCCTGCCACCGCGCGAGCAAGTGCCGTTGTTGCGCCGCCGTCGGTTGCGGCGCGAACCGCGCAAGCTGATCGATACACTGCGCGGCCTGCTCGAAACGCCCGGCAAACAGCAGCGCCGCCGTCACCAGCCCCACCAGTTGCGCCGAACCGAGCATCAATTCATCGCCGTGCTCTTCATGCAGGCGCAGCAGCAGTACGGCGTTCTGCTGGCGGAACAGGTCTTCGAAACTGAAGTGCTGCAACAGGCTGACCGCCACTTCGTATTCTTCGGCCAGCAGCGCCTGTTCAAACGCCGCCTGCCAGTCCTGTTCGGCGGTGAACCATTGGCACGCGCGCCGGTGCCAGGAGCGCTTGGCCGGCCAGGGTTCATCGCGCATCAACTGCGCAAGCGGAGGGAAAACCTGCAGCCAGTCGGTGTCTTCCCAAGACTGGATAAACGCGCCGAGGGCCTGTAGCTCGCGCAGGTATTGGCCACCGTCGCCGGCGCCGAACAGGTGCTCGCATAACCCCGGATTGAAACGCGGCAGATGCGCCAGCACGCGCCAGGCTTCGGCCAGTTCGGGCGCCAAGATGTTGAACAGCTCGTGTTGCAAATAATCGAGCAAGGTCTTTTGCGGGTGACCCTCCCCCAGCAAGGCGATACGCGCACCGGCGCACCAGCCGGCACTGAACTGCATGACGCTGTCGACGGATTGTCCCGGGGAATGAATGAGCAGTTGCTGGATCTCGGCAGGGTTGAACGCCAGGTCGGCGCCACACTCCAGCAGTTCGTCGTCGAGCAGCAACCGTGGCCAATTGCACAGGGGCCGGCGCCGCGCGCCGAGCCACCAGGTCAAGGCCGGACTGCCGGCGGTCAGCAAACGATCGAGCAATGCATCGGTTTCGGGGGTGGGTAAACGGCAGAAGTCATCGATGAACAACCATGCCGGGGCCTGCCAGCGAGCCAGGTCCAGCAGCAGCGTCGCTTCATCGGTGAACGGCAGACCGAGGTTCTGCGCCAGGCGCCGGCAAAAGTCGCTTGGGCCGAGGGCCACGCCATTGAGCGGCAGCCAGAAGACTTGGCAGCCCGCCGGCGCCTGCAATGCGCACTCGGCCAGCAACGCACTCTTGCCGCTGCCGCCAGGTGCGCACAGCAACTTGACCCGCACCGGCGCCGCCAGCAACGGCTCGGCCAAGCGCGGGCGCAGCAGATGGTGGGCGGACAGCCGAGGCATGAATCCAGGACGGTCCAGGCAGCGTGTCATGGCGGTCATTGCTGCATCCTGCGTTCTTATTGTTATGCAACCTGACCGCTACCCTAGTCCTGTGGTTGGCGTTTGTTGAAGAAAGATTCAGCACAATGATTGAAAGACATGCACAAAACCCACTGTGGGAGCTGGCTTGCCTGCGATGTTGTAGTGAGCGGGCTTGTCCCGCGCCGGGTGGCGAAGCCGCCCCAATAAAGGCATCGCCGAGCTTGAGCTGGAACCCGGCGGCCTGGTTTGGGGCCGCTTCGCAGCCCAGCGCGGGACAAGCCCGCTCACTACAAAGATGTGTAGATACCTGTGGCTACCCAGGCACGCCACACAGTTGGAGCGTATATCAACGCACGCCTTCAGCCCTCAGTGCCGCCGGGGTGTAGTCCGCCGCCCTGGCATCGAAGCCGAACACAAAGCTGCTCTTCTCTTCGTTCTTCATGCCCAACGCGAGGTAGCGCCCGGCGATGATGTCGTACAGGGTTTCCACGGTGTAGGCCGGGGTCTGGTGGTTGTAGTAGAACTGCGCATGGCCTTCGGCAACCCGCCACAATTGGCCACGGCCATCGTAGTGATCCACCAGTGCCACCTGCCAGCTGTCTTCGTCGATGTACATGTGGCGCTTGGCGTAGATGTGCCGCTCGCTCGGCTTGACCGTGCCCACCACTTCCCACACGCGGTGCAGCTCATAGCGGGTCAGGTCCTGGTTGATGTGGCCGGCCTTGATGATGTCGTCGTACTTGAGCGTCGGCTGGTCGAGCTTGTAGCTGTTGTAGGGGATGTACATCTCCTTCTTGCCCACCAGCTTCCAGTCGTAGCGGTCCGGGGCGCCGGAGAACATGTCGAAGTTGTCGGAAGTGCGCAGACCATCGGACGCGGTGCCCGGCCCGTCATAGGCCACTTGCGGTGCACGACGTACACGACGCTGGCCGGCATTGTAGATCCACGCCAGGCGCGGCTCCTTCACCTGGTCGAGGGTTTCATGCACCAGCAGCACGTTACCCGCCAGGCGCGCCGGCGCGGTCACGGACTGCTTGAAGAAGGTCAGCACATTGGCGCCCTTGGCCGGGTCCATGTCGGGGATCAGTTGCGGCACCGCCACTTCTTCCTCGAAACGGATCGGCGTGTAGCTGCCGTTGGTCTGCGGGGTGGCCTGGGTGATGATGCGGCGCAGGTTGCCACCGTGGTAGCGGGTGATGTGGTTCCACAGCACCTCCACGCCATTCTTCGGAATCGGGAAAGCGTAGTAGCGGTTGCCGGTGAAGTTTTCCAGGCCGTTGCCGTCGTTGATCGCCTTGACGTTCAGCGCGCTGCGCTTGATCGACTCATAGATGTCGGGCGGCAGGTTGACCGTGCGGTGGGTCGGGTAGACCGGGATCTTGTAGGTCTCGGGGTAGCGCTTGAACATCGCGACCTGGCCGTCGGAGAGTTTGTCCTTGTACTTGTCGACCGTGGCCGCGGTGATCACGAACAGCGGTTTTTCACTGGCGAACGGGTCGGCGAGGAAGCCTTTGCTGTCCACCGCGCCGGCATTTTTCGGGATGCCGCCGTTCCAGGCCGGGATCGAGCCATCGGCGTTGCCGGCTTTTTCGGCGCCCACCGGGGTCAAGGTGGTGCCCAGCTTGGCCGCCTCGTCCGGCGACACTGCAGCCATTACGTTGGCTGCCAACAGGCTGAGGGCCATTACCGCAAATATCTTACGCATAGAGTCTTGTCCTTCTTTAAGCCAGATCAGAAGTTCACGCCAAAGCTGAGGGCGAGGAAGTCACGGTCGGTCAGGGTGTTGTAGTCACCGCCGAAAAAGTCGGTGTAGCTGAGGCTGGCGGTGTAGGTGTTGCGGTAGTCCGCGTCGACACCTGCGCTGATGGCCTTGGCGCCTTTGTTGAACAGGCCGTTGGGGCCGTAGCCGGCGACGTCGTGGGACCAGGACAGGTTGGGCTTGAGGTTGATTCCGGCGATCACGTTGTTGTAGTCCAGGATCGCCCGCGCACGGTAGCCCCAGGAGGTGGACGTCACGAAACCGTCGGTGTCGCCCTGGAAACCATAGGCGCCGTACACCGAGTCGCGGCCGTAGCGCAGCTTGGATTTATCCTCCAGGCCGCCGACGTGCACGATCGCCGCTTCGCCCACCAGGGTCAGGCGCTCGGCGCCCAGGACCTGGTCGAAGAACTGGGTCATGCTGCTTTGGATCTGGGTGATTTCCTTGCGGCGGTAGCCCTTATTGTCGGAACCGAAGTTGCTGCGGATGGGTGAGGCCAACTGGCCGGCTACGGGATTGATCAGGGCCAGGGTCAGGTCGGTGGAATTGAGTTGCACCGGAGCATTGGGCCGATAGCTGATTTCCCCGCTCCACGCCGTGCCGGTGGGCAAGGTTGTGGAGAAACTGGCGCCGAACAGGCGGATGTCTTCCGGATAGTCGAGGTAGTACTGGCCACGCCCAAGCATCAGGCTCTGGACCAGGCCGGCACCGGAGCCTGGCGCGATGGCGTTGGCGGTGCCGGAGATCGCGCCGAGTGTAGCCAGGCTGGTCGTGTTGGTGATGGTGCCCACGATGGGTGTACGGCTGTGGTAGTTCATGAAGTACAGGCCGTACTCGGTGTCATCCCCCAGCCAGCGCAAGGCGGTGCCGAACTGGCCTGAATCGCGGGCATCACGGTCGCCGGCGCGACGTACAATCACGCCTTCACTGGTCGCGCCAAATCCTTGGCCGAACGCCGCCGCCACAGGTTGCAATGGCCTGATCGCCGGGTTCCCGACGGTGTAGTTATTGGTGCAGCCATCCGCTGCCACATCGCCGCCAAAGTAAGTGCCGCAGTTATCCAGCACCGTCTGGTCCCACTCCAACTGGTAGAACCCTTCGACGGTCAGTTGGTTGGTCAGGCCTTGGGAGGCGAACAGCATGTTCACCGGGATCAGGCCTTCCTTGATTTCGGCACCCGGGCGGCGAAACGCCGAGACGTCGACGGGGTTGATGCTGTTGATGGAGTTGCCGATGAAGGTACTTTCGCCCCAGCTCACCACCTGCTTGCCCGCACGCACGGTGCCCGGCAGGTCGCCCAGCGAGTAGTTGTGATAGACGAAGGCGTCGAGGATCTGCGCTCCGCTGGATTTGGCGCCTTCCTTGCGGTTGTGGTCGCTGATTGGCTTGAACTCGCGGACTTCATCCTTGAGCTCGAAGTCGTACCAGTACTTGCCGCGCACAAACACGCCGGTGTCGCCGTATTTCAGTTCAAGGTCGTGCAGGCCCTTGAAGATCTTGGAGAAGGTCTCGCCCTTCTTGAAATTCAAGCGCCCGTCATCACCGGTGGACGCTTGGCCGGTACCGCCATTGACGGTACCCACCAGTTTTTTGTCGGCATCGCGCATGCCCCAGCTCGAGCCTACCGACAGCGAGGAGTCGAATTGCCCTTCGATCTCGCCAATGTTGAATGAAACAGCCTGTGCCTGGGCACAGCAACCCAATGCAACCGCAGCGGCCAGCGCCTGTGGCTTGAAGATGGCGCGCATTGTTGTTTTTGTCATGCGTCTTCCCCGGTGAGTGACAGAAGGCCTCACCCTACTGCCGCCCGGCAGGAGCGATAAGCGCACCAAGGAGGGATTCGTGTTGTCGCTCGAAAGGATTACCGGGCGCTCTGGCCTGGGTCTGGGCGCGGGCATGCGCCGCGTGGATTACGGGTTATCAGGAGAATGGATGGCGCGCGCTGTCACTGTTGCGGTTTGCGTAACAGTCCTTGTCATGAACCGGCATTACTTATCTTGTAACAAGCCACTATGCTTAGTGGGCTTTCAGGGCCAACGGCCCACTTCCACCGCTGGAAGAAAAGCCAGACTTGAATGGATTGATGATTTTTTTCAATTCGTTACCGGTGTTCACTGACGTTGATTTGTCGCTCCTTGATCCAACGTCTTACTTCGGCCGCTGCTTATGCAGCGGCCTTTTTTATGCCAAAAATAAAACAGGGCGCCATCAGCGCCCCGTAGGATTCAAGCTTTTTCAAGCAATGATCACAGGCTGTATTTCTGCAAATTGGCCATCATCTCCTTCAAGGCCTCGATGTTGTCCTTGGGATGGGCGGCCCCTTCGAAATCGCAGATCTGCTCCCAGTGCGCCGCCACATCCTCGGGAGTGAACCCGGCCTGCGGGTCGAAGCCGACGCCGAGGCTGCGCTCCCAGCGGGTCTTGCCGATCCAGCCGCCGCCGACTTCAAACAGGCCTGAGGTTTCCTGGCACGCCTCGCTGCCCAGGTACACCACCAACGGGCTGACCAGTTCCGGCTTGAGGCGCTCGAACACTTGCGGCGGGATCAGGCCTTCGGTCATGCGCGTCGCGCCGGTAGGGGCAATCGCGTTGACCAGGATGTTGTTCTTGCGCCCTTCCAACGCCAGGGTGCGCGTCAGCCCATACAGGCCGAGCTTGGCCATGCCGTAGTTGGACTGGCCGAAATTGCCGTAGATGCCCGAGGTGGACGCGGTAAAGATCACCCGGCCGTAGCCTTGCTCACGCAGGTGGGGCCAGGCGGCGCGGGTGACTTTGTAGGCGCCTTCGACATGCACCCGGTAAACCAGGTCCCAATCGCTGTCGTCCATTTTGTGGAAGGTCTTGTCGCGCAGGATTCCGGCGTTATTGACCACTACATCGATACGGCCGAAAGCGTCGAGGGCGTTCTGCACGATCTTGTCACCGTCGGTGACAGAGTCATGGTTGGCCTCGGCAATGCCGCCGGCTTCACGAATTTCGGCCACGACCCGGTCGGCGGCCGAGGCACTGGCGCCTTCGCCCTGCGTGGAGCCGCCCAGATCGTTCACCAGTACCTTGGCGCCGTGCCTGGCGAACAGCAGCGCATGGGCCCGGCCCAATCCGCCGCCGGCCCCGGTGACGATCACGACCTTATCCTGGAACTGCACTGACTCACTCATACCGAACTCCAATGGCGACAATGGGAATGGGTCGAGTGTCAGGCACCGGGGCGCGGGTCACAATAGAAACGGCTGAGGCTGAATGGTGGGCGATAAGGAGGGGGGATGATTGTCGATGGCCCGGCGACGATCTAGCGGTAGAACACGTTTTTGTGGGAGCGGGCTTGCTCGCGAATGCGGTCTGTCAGTTGATACAGCTGCCGAC